>JAGWPI010000257.1 GCA_028877005.1 Bacteroidota bacterium
GATAACTAAAAACCGGGGGAATAATACCAATGTTTAAAAACCCATGCATATCATCAATCAGCAGTTGGCTTTTGTACATTAAAATAATAGCAACAGCTAATTGTCCTAGAAATTTTTTTAGCGGGGTTATTATTAAAATATCATCTTTTACCCCAAAAAAGAATACAACTATAAATGCAGCAATATAAAAAGGAAAGCTATGACCCCGTGGTGCTAAATCACTTAACAAAAGAAAAGCAATAATAAATCCTGCAAAAATACCTACTCCACCTAATGAGGGTACAGGTGTTGCATGTACCTTTCTATCGTCAGGTACATCATATAACTTCTTCATCTTTGCAATTTGAATAATTGCCGGAATTGCAAGTAGTGTTATTATGAATGCAAGTAGACCCCCAATAATAATTTTCTCCATTGTAGGATTTTTTTCAACTTTAGTAATTGGTTAGAGGGGTAGAATTACGATGGCAATATAAACGTTTTTTTTTAATCTTTATCAATTGTATACAAAATTGTAAAAAACTATCCAGCTAACAATATAGCTAATCGTGCGAATGGTATTCATTAATCAATTATCTTGCCAAATTAAATTAGATTTTATGGCAGATATAGCAACACTTCAAAAAACAGCATCGCAGGTAAGAAGAGATATTTTACGGATGGTACATGCCGTTCAAAGTGGTCATCCGGGCGGATCATTGGGTTGCGCCGATTTTATGACAGCACTTTATTTTGACATTATGGAAACCCATTTACCTTTTAAAATGGATGGTATTGGGGAAGATATTTTCTTTTTATCGAATGGACATATATCACCTTTGTTCTATAGCGTTTTAGGCAGAAAAGGGTTTTTTGATATAAAAGAACTAAATACTTTTAGAAAACTAAATTCAAGATTACAGGGCCACCCAACCACGCATGAGCATTTGCCGGGTGTACGTGTTGCAAGCGGCTCTTTAGGTCAGGGTATGAGCGTTGCCATAGGTGCTGCACTATCCAAAAAATTAAATAATGACACCCACCTTGTTTTTTCATTACATGGCGATGGGGAATTAGAAGAAGGACAAAACTGGGAAGCTATTATGTTTGCGGCACACCATAAAGTAGATAATTTAATTGCTACCATTGATTACAATGGCCAACAGATTGATGGGCCTACCAGTGTTGTAATGAATTTAGAGAGCTTAAAAGCCAAATTTGAAGCTTTTAACTGGCATGTGTTAGAGATGAATGGCAATGATATGGATGATGTTGTGGCAGGTTTACAAAAGGCAAAACAATTAACCGGACAGGGAAAACCTATTTGTATTTTAATGAAAACGGTTATGGGAAAAGGGGTAAATTTTATGGAAGGACACCACGAATGGCATGGTATTGCACCAAGCGATGCACAACTATCTGATGCTTTAAACCAACTACCGGAAACATTAGGAGATTATTAATATCACCGAACTTATTAATTAATTAAAAAAGCCGGCTACTTATTAGAGTGTCGGCTTTTTTAATTAATTTTTATATTAACTTTTTAAGGATAGTTTTTCTTTTCCTGCTTTATAAGCCGGGAACCATGCGGCCAACAAAGCAATACCCAAAACAGTTAGCATAACCAAAACAAAATCCGCAAGTACTAATTTAACAGGATAATAATCAATAATAAAGGTTCCACCACCTAATCTGATTAAATGAAACTTAATTTGAAGCCAACAAATTACCAGAGCTAAAATAATTCCTACCCCACCACCTACAATTGCTAATAAAAACCCTTCGGTTAAAAATATTTTTTGAATTAAGCCATTAGATGCCCCCAAAGCTTTTAAAACCGCAATATCTTTTTGTTTTTCTAATACTAACATAGTGAGTGCACCTATCATATTAAAAGCAGCAATAATTAATATAATAGATAAAATTCCATATATCACCCATTTTTCAACTTCCATCACTGTATATAAACTTTCATTTTGCTGGTACCTGGTCTGTACTTTAAATGTTTGTCCTAATAAGTTTTTTATGCTTGCTTTGGTTTCTTGTGCATTTACATTTTGCAATAATTTAATTTCTACCGCACTATATTCATTGGGCTGCATATTCAACATGTATTTTACAAAAGCAAGATTGGTAAATACATACTTATTATCAAAATCTTCCTGAATCATAAAAGTACCGGCAGGTATTACATTATAGGCATATAATCCTTCAGATGAAAGCATATTATCTGCCCGTGTATTGGGCATATAAAGGGTTAAAGGATATAAACTTCTCTCTACATCTAATCCTAATGCATTTTCAATTCCTGCGCCAACAATAAGTTGTGGTTTTTGAGCATTGCCTAAAGAAAAACGACCTCTTACCATGTGTAATTGTATGTTATTGATGTGTATATAGTTAGTATCAA
>JAGWPI010000258.1 GCA_028877005.1 Bacteroidota bacterium
ACATAGTATTTAGTTAACAGCATTTATAATTTTTTTTCCAGCATAAACCAAGCACCTCCATTATACACTTCAATACCTGCAGCTGTTAAAACAGATTTAGCCATCCCACTTCTGGCTCCGCTGCGGCAGCAAGTAATAATAGGTTTGTTTTTTTTCTTTAATTCTATTGTTTTTTGTTTAATCTGATCAACCGGAATATTAATGGCACCGCGTATGTGGCCGGTTTTAAATTCAGCGGGTGTTCTTACGTCAATAATAATAGCCCCTCTATTTTGCAATTCTTTAAAATCTACTTTTTTCCCTGAAAATAATTTTTTTAAAAATGATAACATAACTGTTTTTTTAGTTCAATAAAAATTGCATATCAGCCAATCCACCTCCGTTATATACTTCATGAATACCTGATTGTTTTAAAATAGACATAGCCATACCGCTTCTTGCACCACTTCTACAATATACAACAATAGGTTTAGGTAACTGCTTAAATTCTTCTAATTTATTTTGTATTTCATCTAATGGAATATTAATAGCGCCGGGTATATGGCCGCTTTGAAATTCCATAACAGTACGTACATCTACAATACTGGTTGTTGCATTGTTTACAATTTCTTTTAAATTTGACATAGTTGTTTGTTTTCCGTGTAAAGTTTTGTTTTATAATAAAGTGCTAGGACAAACATAATCTGTAACCGGGAATTTGCCACTTTCTTTAATAGCAGTAAAACCACCTTTTACATCAATTAAGTTATCAAAGCCTCTTGCCCTTAATATAGAATTAAAAATCATAGAACGATAACCGCCTGCACAGTGCACATAATAAGTTTTATTTTTATCAATTTGGCTCATACTATCATTAATAAAATCAAGGGGGGCATTTTCAGCATCTACCACGTGTTCACTTAAATATTCACTGTTTTTTCTAACATCTAAAATATAAACCTTATCCTGTTCCATTATTGCAGCCAATTCATTGGGTGTTATAGATTGAATGGTATCTACTTCTTTACCAGCTTGTAACCAAGCATTAAAACCCCCTTTAAGGTAACCAATGGTATAATCGTAACCCACACGAGCTAAACGAGTAATTACCTCTTCTTCTCTACCCTCATCGGTTACCAATAATATTTCTTGTTTAATATCGGGAATCATAGCACCTACCCAGGGGGCAAAATTGCCATCAATACCAATATTAATTGCATTAGGAATAAATCCTTTGGCAAACACCTGCGGATCGCGGGTATCTAAGATAATAGCGCCGGTTTCATTAGCAGCCACTTCAAAAGCATCGGGAGAGAAAGCATGTTGACCACGTTCTAACACTTTATCAATACTTTCATAACCTTGAATATTCAACATAACATTCAAAGGAAAATAAGCCGGAGGAGCCACCAAACCGGTGGTAACTTCTTTAATAAACTCTGCTTCCGTCATATCTGCTCTAAGCGCATAATTGGTTTTTTTCTGATGACCCAGCGTATCTGTTGTTTCTTTGCTCATATTTTTACCGCAAGCACTACCGGCGCCATGGGCGGGGTAAACAATTACATCATCGGGCAAAGTCATTATTTTGGTTCGCAAAGAGTGGAACAAGTGTGCTGCCAATTTATCCTGAGTTAAATCGGCTACTACTTTTTGTGCCAAATCGGGCCTACCTACATCACCAATAAATAAGGTATCGCCACTAAATAACGCTGTAGGCTTGCCGTTTTCATCTTTTAATAAATAGCAAGTACTTTCCATAGTATGCCCCGGTGTATGTAACACTTGTATAGTTACATTGCCCACTTTCAATTCTTCGCCATCTTTTGCGGCATAAAAATCAAAAGCAGGTTTAGCATTTGGACCATATACTATAGGTGCACCGGTTTTTTTAGATAAATCTAAATGCCCAGATACAAAGTCGGCATGAAAGTGGGTTTCCAACACATATTTTATTGTAGCACCATTTCTTTCTGCTTTTTGAATATAAGGTTCTACTTCGCGTAATGGGTCAATAATCACTGCTTCACCATTACTCTCAACATAGTAAGCACCTTGTGCTAAGCAACCGGTATAAATTTGTTCAACTACCATAAGCAAGATTTTTAAAAAATTAAAATTAATATTTCTATACAGTTGTATTGGTGACTGTAATCACACAAACCACTTTTATTAATGTAACCAAAGTTCTCTCACAATAATATAAATACCCATAATTAATACAAACCATCCAAAACCCTTTTTCAGTTTATCGCCATGAATTTTTTTACCCAACCATCCGCCAACAAATATACCACCAATGGCAATGAGGGTAACAATAGCCAATAATTTCCAATCCATTTCAAAATGCCCTAAATCGCCGGTAAAGCCAATTAGTGAGTTTAGCGCAATAATAAACAGTGAGGTACCTACCGCTTCCTTCATAGGCAAGCCCACCAATAATACCAAGGTAGGTATTAATAAAAAGCCACCACCGGCGCCCAATAAGCCGGTAATAAAACCAATGCCAATACCATACACCAACAATTTAGGTATATTAATTTTTTTATCGGGTACTACATCAGTCTTTTCTTTTTTACGACCGCTCCGCATCATAGATAAAGAGGCCATTACCATTAAAATAGCAAACAGCACCATTGTCATAATGTTTTCTGTAATAACAAATGAACCAATGGTTGCAATTCTTTTAGGTATTGCCGGAATAAAAAACTTTCTTGTTATAAAAACGGTGGCAATAGATGATATCCCAAACAATAGTCCTGTTTTAATGCTTACCAATCCCCTCCTATAGCTATTATAAGCACCCACTAAGCTGGTGGAACCTACAACAAATAAAGAATAAGAAGTTGCCAATAAAGGATTTACACTAAATAAGTAAACCATAACCGGTACCGTTAGTATAGAACCACCCCCACCAATTAATCCTAATGATATACCAATTAAAGCCGATGCTAAATAGCCAAAAACAAGTTGCATTGATGATAATTTGATTGTAAAATTGAACTTTATATAAACCCTACACAGTGACATGAATCACAGACAGGTTTTGCTACACAAATTTTAACTAAAACAATACTTAAACAAACTGCTTTACCCAAATACCCATAACCCATCTATTCCAATAAAGAGCCTGCAGTGCTATAACAACAAGCAGGCTCATTGATAGTGAGGGGTTATTCATCAATTATGCAGTGCCCGGTAATATTTTATGCCAATATAACCAGGGCAAAATTTTAGTTTTCAAAATCCACATCGTCCAGCGCTCTTTACCTTGATCAAAAGGAAAAGTTTCCATTGGTTGGTTATTGTAATCAAACTCGGCCAACACTAATTTACCATAGCCTGTTATTAATGGACAAGAAGTATATCCAGTATATGCAGCAGTTAATGGTTTACCTTGCATTAGTGCCAGTAAGTTTTGTACCAATACAGGTGCTTGTTTACGAATAGCAGCACCGGTACGAGAGGTAGGTAAACTAGAGGCATCACCTAATGAAAAAATATTGGCATAGCGAACATGTTGCAGGGTATTTTTATCAACATCTACCCAGCCGGCAGCATTGGCCAAGGTACTATTACGCACAAAGTCGGGGGCACTTTGTGGGGGTGTAACATGTATCATATCAAAATCAACCCAATATTCCTGGTCTTTGTTATTTTCACCAAACCCCACAAATTTGGCTTTTTTATTAGGCCCATCTATTTCATCTAAACGCACAAAAAACTGTGTTTTAATATTACCCCGAGCCACTACTTGCTTTAAAGTATTTTCGTATTTATCTACTCCAAATAAGCGTGTACCACCACTCCAATATTCAACTTGTGTTTTATTCAACAAACCATGTTTCCGAAAATAATCTGTAGCTAAAAACATAATTTTCATGGGCGCACCGCCACATTTCACCGGCGTATTAGGGTTGGTAAACAAAGCCTTGCCTCCTTTAAAGTTTTGAATACATGACCAAGTATAGCTAACAGATTGAAAGCTATAGTTAGAACACACGCCATTTTTTCCCAAGGTTTCTGTTAACCCCTTAATGGCACTCCAGTTAATTTGAATACCGGGTGCTACTACCAAATATTCATAACCAACTTCTGTACCATCATCTAACGTAACCTTATTGATGTCGGGTGAAAAGCCGGTTACTTTTTTTTGAATCCAATGTACCCCTTTAGGCATAACAGAGGCTTCAGACCTAACGGTATCTGCTTTATTAAAAGCACCGCCTCCTACTAAAGTCCAGGCAGGTTGGTAATAATGTTTATCTGCTGCGTCTATAATAGCAATATCTAATTGCTTGTTCTTAAGCAGCAATTTACTGGCCACGGAAATGCCTGCATTTCCGCCACCTACAATAACAATTTGATGTTGTACTGGCATTGCAATCTTATTTTTGTTCAAAATAAGGTACAAAAAATTAACAGTATGTGACTAATATCACATACATAAATTTTTATATTAGTCTATTATTCCTATAGATTAACCATGGTATGTACCAGCAGACTTAATAACTGGATTCATCCAATTTAACTTTACCCTTAAATGTCCAGAACACAAAGCTGGTATAAATAGCAATAATAGGCACCCCAATTGCCGCAATAATGAGCATAATACCCAATGATCGTGGAGAGGAAGCTGCATTGTGTACAGTTAATGAATACAACGGGTTAATAGTAGAACGAACAATATTAGGATATAAATTCATGGCAAAAGTAATGAGCAGTAAAGCCACTGTTAATGCCGAAGAAAAGAAACCTAATAAGTACTTACCACTTTCTAACAAGCGCCGTGTATTAATGGTATTAAACACAGTAACCACCGGTACTGCAATTAAAAAGGGATAGCGTTTAATAGTATTAGCCATATGTGGATAGTACACCAAGGTAACTATGGTTAACAACATATAAAATACCACAAATACCCTGCTGGTATCGTGCACCATTAAAGATAATTTGGTATACAGACGCTTTTCTGTTTTCATTACTAAATAAATAGAGCCATGCATAGCAAATAATGAAAGCGTTGTAGCACCGGTTAATAAAGCATAGGGATTTAACAACTGCAAAAAATTACCTGTATATTCAAAATGTTCATTAATTGGCAAGCCAATAATTAAATTACCCAATACTACCCCCAATAAAAAACCAATAAGTGCACTAGAAACCGAGTACAGCACATCCCACAATTTACGCCACCATAGCATAGGTTCTTTACTTCTAAACTCAATTGAGATAGCCCTTAAAATAAGCAACACCAAAAAAAGCATAAAAGGCAGGTAAAAAGCAGAAAAGATGGTAGCATACACATCGGGAAAACCCGCAAACAAAGCACCACCGCCTATCACCAGCCACACTTCATTTCCATCCCACACCGGGCCAATAGCATTTAAAGCAATGCGTCTACTTTCTTCCTTTTTAAACAGCAAGTGAATAGCACCTGCCCCTAAATCAAATCCATCTAAAATAGCATAGCCGGTAAATACTGCGCCAACTATAGCAAACCACCAAGTGGATAATTCTATTCCTAAAAAAGTTTCCATATTAATTCATTAAAGGGTTATTACGTTTGGTTGCAACAGGCATATCATCTACTGCACCTGCAACTGTATCTTCCGGACCATGTTGTATTTTTTTGTTCAACAAATAAATAAACAGCGCAAATAACAACAGGTACAATAAGGTGAATAATATTAAAGAGAACCATACTTCGTTTTCTTTTACCGCTTTAGATAAAGCATCACTTGTACGCAACAAACCATACACCACCCAAGGTTGACGGCCCACTTCGGCCGAGTACCAGCCCACTTGATTGGCTAATTCAGGCAATAAAACAGCAAAAGAAAACACCAGCATTAACCATTTTTTCTGAAACAATTGTTTGCGCCACAATAAGTAAGAAGCCAACAAGGTTAACGCTATGAGGAATAAGCCAATGGTAACCATTAAATGATAGGTTTGAAAAACAAAGTTTACGGCTGTAGGTCTATCCTCCGGCTTAAAATAACGGAGCCCCTTTATTGGTGTATGAAAATTACCATCTATTAAAAAAGACAAACCGCCCGGTACTTTTACCCCTGTTACCGATTCGGTTGTAGTATTAACATACCCAAATAAATACATATCGGCGGCAGCTAAACTATCGTAATGCCCTTCAAAAGCCGCCAATTTAGCCGGCTGATTAACAGCTACACCCTTAGCAGATCTATCACCAATAAATAATTGCAGCAAGGCCGATACCGTTGCAATAGCCAATGCTACTTTAAATGCTTTTTTAGAAATTTCTACATGCTTATTTTTAAAAATATAATAAGCATGCACACTTAATACCAAAAATGAGCCGGCTAAAAAAGCGCCTACCCAAACATGTAATAATCTATCTACTGAAGAAGGGTTAAATACCATGGCCCAAAAGTCGGTAACCTCTGCACGAACGGTTAATCCATGACCTACCAAATGATAGCCTGCTGGTGTTTGTTGCCAAGAGTTGGCCACTACAATCCATACCGCTGAAAACATAGAACCTGCAGTAACCATGATGGTAGAAAAAAAGTGCATTTTGTGCGATACCTTATTCCATCCAAACAATAACACCCCCAAAAAGCCCGACTCTAGTGCAAAGGCAAAAATGCCTTCAGCGGCCAATGCACTTCCAAAAATATCGCCCACAAATCGCGAATAAGTAGCCCAATTGGTACCAAATTCAAATTCCATTACTATACCTGTGGCCACACCAATACCAAAAATAAGGGCAAATATTTTTATCCAAAAGCGAGCCAGTTGCGCGTACAACGGATTTTTTGTTTTTAAATATAACCCTTCAAATCCCACCAAAACCACACCCAGGCCTATACTTAATGGCGGATAGATGTAGTGAAAAGCAACAGTAAAGGCAAATTGTATACGAGAAAGCAACTCTAAATCCATAAAAAATATTTTTAAATGAATACCACTTTACATGTAACAGCAGTATAACCACACAAAGTTACCAAGGCTTATACAGTTGTATGTGATATTTATTACACAACTCAAGCTATACGCTTTAAAGCTATATGATTTTAATCATATGAACAACTAACATTGGTCATAATTTATCCTTGTAAGTCGCACTAGTTTTACGCTACAAAATACAATAACCCATACATTAATTAATTGTTATGAAAAAGATAGTAATTCTGGGCGCCGGTACTGCCGGTACCATGATGGCCAACCACCTAAAACATGCATTAGATCAGGATACTTGGGACATTACCATCATAGACGAACGTAAGGAGCACCATTATCAGCCCGGTTATTTGTTTTTACCTTTTGATATATATACTCCGGAAGATATTATAAAATCTATTACCGAATTTATACCCAAAGGTGTACACTTTATTAATCGGCATATTGAAAAAGTAGACGCCGCCAATAATACAATTGTATTAGCCGGGGATGATACCCTAACCTACGATATTTTAATTATTGCTACCGGCGCTAAAATTGCACCGGAAGAAACCGAAGGCATGAAAGGAGCTGAATGGCACCAATCGGTATTTGATTTTTACAGTTTTGAAGGCGCATTGGCCTTACGCAATAAACTAAGAGATTGGCAAGGCGGCCGTTTGGTGATACACATTACCGAAATGCCCATTAAATGCCCCGTTGCGCCATTGGAATTTTCTTTTTTAGCCGACTCTTACTTTAAGCACAAAAACATGCGTGATAAAGTAGATATTACATTTGTTACTCCTTTAAGCGGCGCTTTTACCAAACCAAAAAGCACCGAAGCACTGCAACATTTATTAGATGAAAAACATATTGCCATTGTAAGCGATTTTGCCATACAGGAAGTAGACAATGAGCATAAAAAAATAATTGACTACAGTGGTAAAGAAGTACCATTTGATGTATTGGTAACCGTACCTACCAATAAAGGCGATGATTTGATGGAACGTTCCGGTTTAGGGGATGAT
>JAGWPI010000259.1 GCA_028877005.1 Bacteroidota bacterium
ATTTATGCAAAATTCTATGTTTTCTTTCAATTTGTATTGCCAATCTTAACAAAACAAATGAAATAAGTTTGTTCATAGTATTTATTTTGCAGAAAATTACTTAGTAATGTTTACAAGGAATCGCGTTAGTGTATTGATGTTGCTGATATTTTTAAGTGTGGCTTGTTTAAATAAAAAAAAGTTACCCGATATTTCACATATTGCTATGCCCTTAACGGTTCAACGTTTTGACCGCGATTTTTTTTCAATGGATACTATTCATGTTTCAATGGGATTGGATTCCTTGCAAAAAAAATATCCTGTTTTTATTAAAGATTATTTATATAATATATTAGCAGCTTATCCACAACCTGATAGCGTATTAAAAGATGTGGTATTGTTTAGAAGAACCTATGCCAATGTTGATTCTGCTGTGCAACAGCAATTCCCAAATTTTAATAAGTATGCAGATCAAATAGCTACCGGATTTAAATATTTTCATTACTATTTTCCCAGTTATAGTTTACCGCACAATATTATTACTTATGTGGGGCCTTTAGAAGGGGTAGGAAGTGCATTAACAACATCGGGGATAGCTGTTGGTTTGCAAGCTTATTTAGGGCAACAATTTCCTGCTTATCATACGCAATATATTAGTGAAATATATCCAGACTATGCATCCCGTCGTTTTGAACCTCAGTACATTGTGTTAAATAGCTTGAGTAATATTTTAAGTGATTTCTATCCTGAAAAAAAAGCAGGCACCCCATTAATTGATCAAATGATTGAAAGTGGGAAAAGGTTATATGTGTTAGATGCTTGTTTACCTAATGTTGCCGATAGCATTAAAACTGGTTACACGCAAGCACAACTAAAAGGTTGTATTGATCATGAAAAAAATATCTGGAGTTTTTTCATTCAAAATAATTTATTATATGAAACAGAACCTACTCAAATAGCCCCCTATATTAATGATGGGCCCGGAACTCCTGAACTTGGTCCGGCTGCTCCGGGTAATATTGGAAAATTTACCGGATGGCAAATAGTAAAAAAATGGATGAAAAAATATCCGGACAAAACCTTAGCACAATTATTAGCAACACCGGCCAAACAAATTTTTGAAGAAGCTAAATACCAACCCTAATTTAATTTGGCGGGAACAATCATGTCAAAGGCAGGAATATTTACGGTAAAAAGTTGTTTGTTAAATTGATTTTCCATGGTATAATAACCACTCATTTTGCCAATTTCTGTTTTAAAATTACAACCACTTACGTATTGGTATTTTTCCCCCGGTAAAATAATCGGCTGAACCCCAACTACACCATCACCCTCTACCTCTCTTTTTTCACCATTACTATCATTAATAAACCAATGTCGTTTTAGTAATTGAACAGTAAAATCATTAAGGTTTTCAATGGTAATTCTATAGGCAAACATATGTTCATGGGCCAAAGGATTACTATAATCCGGTTGATAAAATGTTTCCACGCTTATTTGAATACCGGCAGAAATTTTTGTAACCATAATTGTAATCTATTGATATAAAGGTAGGAATTTCAAAATAAATGCGAAAAGTTATCTAAATTTTTATAGATTTTATAATGCTTATCCTGTTTTGCCATAGCAACAATTATGGATGAAAGCTTACTTTTGCAATCTAAATTTAATGTATGAACAAAATAGCTGTAGCAAAAGGTGATGGAATAGGTCCGGAAATTATGGATGCAGTATTAACCGTTTTTTCCGCAGCGAATGTGCCTTTGCAATATGAATTTGTTGATATGGGAAAATGGGTTTTTGATAAAGGATTTAGTAATGGAATGACACCCGATGCGCAACAAACAATAGAAGCATTGGGTATTTTATTTAAAGGGCCAATGGAAACCCCTAAAGGTAAAGGTGTTAAAAGCGTTAATGTAACTGCGCGTAAAACTTGGAATACTTATGCAAATAAAAGAACATTCCAAACCTTACATGGGGTAGAAACTGTTTTTAGTAAAGCAGGTATACCAATTGATATTACTGTAGTAAGAGAAAATATTGAAGATACTTACGGCGGTATTGAACACATGCTTACGCACGATGTAGCGCTAAGTCGCCGTTTTATTACTCGCCCAGGCAGTCTGCAATTAATTAAATATGCTTTTGAAATGGCCAAGAAAAAGGGGGCAAGACGAATTACTTGCAGTCATAAGGCCAATATTATGAAAATTACAGATGGTTTATTTTTAGAAGTATTTTATGAAGTAGCAAAAGAGTATCCTGAATTAAAAGCAGATGATGTAATAGTAGACGATTTATGTATGAAGTTGGTTACTCGGCCAGATTTGTTTGATGTAATAGTACTAACCAATTTACAAGGAGATATTGTAAGTGATTTATGTGCCGGATTAGTTGGTGGACTTGGGTTTGCACCTTCTGCAAATATTGGCGACCATATTTGTATTTTTGAGGCTGTTCACGGAACCGCACCGGATATTGCAGGGAAAAATATAGCTAATCCCACTGCTCTGTTACTAAGTGGTATAGGCATGTTACACCATTTGGGCTTAATGCAAACTGCAGCACTAATTGAAAACGCATTATTGTACACCTTAGAACAAGGTATACATACCGGCGATTTTGGTGATAAAACCAAACCTGCTCTTTCAACCACTGCATTTGCAGAGGCTATTATTCAAAATTTTGGAAAAATACCCGATTTAGGTGCTAAACCGGCATTACCTAATATGCCTACTACACAAACACATTTTAAATTGGATAAAAATCCCATGCTCGAGTCTATTGAAACAGAAAAAGAGCATATTGTTGGGGTTGATTTTTTTATTGAAAGTAATGAACAGCCCATTGCAATAGCTAACAAATGTATGCGCCATGCCGGAGTAAAGTTTAAATTAGTAAATATTAGTAACCGAGGAACGCAAGTTTGGCCAACAGGGTCGGTATATACTAACTTAGTGAATCAATACAATGTACGTTTTGAAAGTATTGATGATATGCCTTTAAACCAAATGGATGTTTTAGGTTTATATGTTAGTATGAGTGGTAATTTTAAAATTTGCTCCTCAGAATTACTGTTGATGTTAGGAAATAAAAAAGCATATTCTTTGGCACAAGGCCAATAAAACAATAAAATTTCAATTAAAATTAATTATTCACGAACCGTGTAATTGGATTTAAATGAAGAAACAGTCATTTTTTAAAGGTTTACCTTTTCTGTTCTCTTTTTTAACTTAATTTCACGGCTCATTTTAAAGAGCAATTGAACTATGGCAGATGTGATATTAATGCCACGCTTAAGCGATACCATGACGGAAGGTGTTATTGCAGCCTGGCACAAAAAAGTAGGTGATACCGTTAAAAAAGGCGATTTGTTAGCCGAAATAGAAACAGATAAAGCTACCATGGAGCTGGATAGTTATCAAAACGGCGTTTTATTACATATTGGTGCACCAGTTGGTGGAAAATTACAAGTTAATGATTTATTGGCCGTTTTAGGCCAACCCGGTGAAGACATTAGTGCCTTATTGGCACAACATGTTTCGGGTGCAATAGCTCAGCCGGCACCTAAACAAACCGAAACTATAACTCCAATACCCACTGCACCTTCTAACACTGCACCCCCTACCATTGATGTTAGTAAAATGGAGGAAGTAGTATTAATGCCACGCTTAAGCGATACTATGACAGAAGGTGTAATTGCAGCTTGGCACAAAAACGTAGGTGATGCCGTAAAAAAAGGAGAAGTATTAGCGGATATTGAAACTGACAAAGCACCCATGGAGTTAGAAAGTTATAAAGACGGTACTTTACTTTATCAAGGTGCTAAAGCCGGCGAAAAAATTCAAGTAAATGATTTGCTTTGCATAATAGGCAAAGATGGTTTAGATGTTAATGCCATTGTAGCCGCAGCCAAAAATGGTCATTCACATACAGCATCCAGTACAACTGAAGTTGCCGCTACTGCACCTACACCTGCTCCAACACCTTCATCAAACACATCACCAGCACAGGCCTCTACTATTATAAATGAAGGTAGAATCTTTGTTTCGCCTTTAGCAAAAAAATTGGCAGAAGAAAAAGGCATTGATCTGCGTTACGTAAAAGGTACTGGTGATAATGGTAGAATTATAAAAGCAGATATTGATAATTATGTGCCTTCTAAGGCTACTGTTGCCACTGCAACAGCTACTAGTTCTCCAACTGTTCAAGCAATGCCAACTGGTGAAATTAGGTATGAAGATGTGCCTGTTTCTCAAATGCGCAAAACCATTGCACGACGCTTAAGTGAAAGTTTATTTACTGCGCCGCACTTTTATTTAACCATGGCTATTGATATGGATGCCGCTGTTGCCGCCAGAACCAAATTAAATGAAAATGCCAAAGTAAAAATCAGTTTTAATGATTTAGTACTGAAAGCTACAGCAATGGCCCTAAAACAACATCCTAAAGTAAATAGCAGTTGGATGGGTGATTTTATTCGCTACAACCAACATATTAATATTGGCGTTGCAGTAGCAGTAGAAGAAGGTTTATTAGTACCAGTAGTTCGCTTTGCCGACAGTTTAAGTTTAAGTCAAATTGCTTCACAGGTAAAAGAGTATGCCCAAAAAGCAAAAGATAAAAAATTACAACCTGCCGATTGGGAAGGAAGTACATTCACTATTTCTAATTTAGGTATGTTTGGCATTGACCAATTTACAGCTATCATAAATCCGCCTGATGCTTGTATTTTAGCTGTAGGGGGCATTGCGCAGGAACCGGTGGTGAAAAACGGACAAATTGTGCCGGGACATGTAATGAAAGTTACCCTTAGTTGTGATCATAGGGTGGTAGATGGTGCTACCGGTGCTGCATTTTTACAAACTTTGAAAAGTTTGTTGGAAGAACCACTTAGAATGTTAATATAAATGAATACTTATTCAGTATTTAAAAAAAGTCCTGTTCAGTGAAAATAAACAGGACTTTTTTATTTTAATATACTTCTTCCCAATCACAGCCAATTGGCGCACCGGGTGGTAATTCAACTGGTTGGGGTAGTTCTATTTTTTCAGGATGTTCTATTCTTTCAACAGCATAGCTATAGTGTGCTGCTAAGGTTGGCCTGGCAGTTATTTGTAGGGCAGCCCATTTTTTCAAATTCATTAATCTACTGTAACAAATAGATTTAACAGCATAATTGCTTTGCTTATTTTGATATAAACCCAGTAGCCAGCTAATTACTTGTTGTTGGGTTTGTAGTTGTACTTGTAAAGTTAAATCTTTTAATAAGGGAGCTTTCCAAGTTTTTTGAATAATAGCATCCAATACATCATCCCATCCTAAAGTATGGGCAATGGCTTTGTTTTCTACCAATCTGTTGGCTCTTTCTGCATTGAATAAAAATCCCATTTCGAAATTTACCAAAGCTTCTGAAGCGGCTAATGGATCGAATGCAGGAGCAGTTCTTTTCTGAAATAATTCGCCAACATTATAATACATAGGTGGACGAGGCGGTATTAGTTGGATGATGTGATTAGGTAGTGTTAATATATTGGGTGCTAAACATTGAAGAGCACCTATCAATGCTTTTTGTTGAACTTCCATGGGAAGTATTATAGGTTGTTGTTGTAAGGTATCTCCTCTTACCGAATAACTATAATTAATTCCGCCAATTAACTTACAAACTGCTTCTAATTGGTAGCGATGAAAATTATATAGAGGTACTAATACATCTTCTAATTTGGCTAAAGGGGTTCCAACGGTAATGGCTTGTTGTGAAAAATTATCGAGTGCTTTTGTTCTCACTTTTAATAAAATATTTAACTCATCCACTGCATCTTTTCCATTATCCCACAAATGGGCATATGGGTGCATTCCGCCGGCAGCACGTGCATCTAAATCTGCAATAAACAAAATACCATCTTTTGTATTCTTTTTTAAAATACTATCTAATGCACGAGGTTCATTGGTGCCGGGTTTAAATTGGGCATATCCATAAGTAATGGCCCGTTTATCCCATTCTCCAATGCCATTAGTGTAAGCTGTAGAAAAATCAATTTCATTTTTCGTATTAACAAAAACATCAGGATGAGGATAATCCATCACCGAGGCTCTATTGTTAAAGCTGGAAGCATAATTGTGTTGTAAGCCCAAAGTATGGCCAACTTCATGTGCAGCCAATTGTCTTAATCGTTGCAATGCCGTGGCTTGCATAATAGTAGAAACGGGTTGTGTGGTGGAGAATGGTGAAAGTAAAGCTGTATAAATTAAATAATCTTGGCGTACACGCAAAGAGCCTAAGGTTACCTGGCCTTTTATAATTTCTCCGGTTCTAGGGTCGGTAATAGAAGCGCCATAACTCCAACCACGTGTTGAGCGATGCACCCAATTAATAACATTAAAACGAATGTCCATTGGATCAGCAGAGTCGGGTAATACTTTTACTTGAAATGCGTTTTTAAAACCGGCTGCCTCAAATGCTTCATTCCACCACGAAGCTCCTTCAATTAATGCTGAACGAATGGGCTCCGGTGTACCATTATCTACATAATACACAATGGGCTTTACAGGCTCACTAATAGCTTGTTCAGGATGTTTTTTAATAAGCCGATGCCTGTTAATAAACATTTGTTGTATTTGTTCAGAAAATGGGCTACTAAAATCGTAATAGCTTAATCCAAAATATCCACTACGAATATCATAAGGCCTTGGTGTATACCCCTTATCCGGTAATTGAACAAATGAATGATGTATTCTTACGGTAATGGCTTCTTTTGAAGGCGTAACACTAGTAATCATTTTACCGGCATCGTCGCCACCTGTAAATGTAATGGTGGCTTCCATTTCTGTATTCAATGGAAAATTTTTGGTGTTAGGTAAATAAATGGCTGATCTACTTTCATTGAACTGATAGGTACCCTGTTTCATTTCTTTTATTTTAGCTGCTATTCCTTGGGCATCGCGCAAAAGAAATGTCGTTATATCTATTAAGTACTGATGATCTTCTTGTGCTACTATATCAAAACTACCTAACACAGATTGCGCAAATGATTCTGTTACTGCTCTTTCTTCATTCTTATCATTACTAGTTGCTCTATAAGCCTCATTGGGCTGTATCAATAACAATTTTTTGCCTGCTTTTGTAAAATATACAATTCTACTACTCCCTATCAATCCACGATCAAATCCTAAATCATTAAAGCCAATACCAGCAGGCAAACTGTTTACATATAAAAATTGTGAATCAGGTTTATCTACCAGCATCCAAATTTTGCCGGAACCTTCATCCCACCAAAATGGAAAGAAACCTTTGTAGGCTTTCATTTGTGCGGTTTTAACTGAAATGGCATTGTTGTTTTGTGCAAAGCCCGAATGTAGGCCACAAAAAAGGAGTAAAAGGGCTATTATTTTATTCATAGCAGTTATGGTTTAATGACTAAAGGTATTGAATATGGTTTATGCAATACAAGTGCTGCATAAATTATTAGCTATATCAATCTTAAAAATTGAAAGTTGCATTAAGCAGTTTATTAATGCAACACATTTAATGTGCTACCTGCGTTTGATGCATAAAGTGTTAATGTAAGTGGAAGTCTTAAAATTACAATGAAGTGGTTAGGAGTTTTTTAAATAAGGCATTCTCTAACTCCTTGTTAAATAAAAAGAGACTGGCTCAAAAGTTAGAGGCAGCCTCTTTTGTTTTTAAATGAAGAAGTTTCTAACTAAGCACCTGTACCGGTTGTGTTATTTTCAGTTGTCTCAGTATGGCTTACCTCTACCATTGGCATTACCATTTCATGAACTACTGTAGGTGCTGTAACTACTGGTGAAGGAGTAGCTTCTTTCTTTACTACTTTTTTAGGAGCCGGTTTAGCTACAACCGCTTTTTTAGGAGTTGCCTTTTTTGCAACTGCTTTTTTAGGTGCTGCTTTTTTTACTACTTTTTTAGGAACCGGTTTAGCTGCAACCGCTTTTTTTGGAGTTGCCTTTTTTGCAACTGCTTTTTTAGGTGCTGCTTTTTTTACTACTTTTTTAGGAACCGGTTTAGCTGCAAC
>JAGWPI010000260.1 GCA_028877005.1 Bacteroidota bacterium
ATAGCATGGTTACTCAACTTTGAAAATCACTCTTATTTCTCCCGGTTTTTTAAAAAATATACTTCTATAACACCGGAAGCTTTTCGTAAGCAAATTTTTTAACTTATTGCATTATTTGTTTTCTCTATAAAATTAGTATACTTATAATTACCGTAAATAGGTGCCAACTTACCATAATTGTGTAAACCTGCACAGCGTTTTGTATAAGTAGCTTTGCCAATACAAAATATTAACATTATGGATTTCCCTATGTTTCATTTGGATTGGTTAAATGACCGTTTTTTAATAGCCATGATTGCTATTATACATGTTCTCATTAATCATGGAATTGCAGTGGGTTTTGTACCCTATATTACTTGGCTAGAGCAAAAAGGGGTTAGAAAAAGTAACCCAAGTGAAATTACTAATAATCAATGGGATGAAATGGCTGAGCGTATGATGAAAGTGGCATTTATTGTAACAACAACAGTAGGGGCCATGACAGGCGTTGGTATTTGGTTTTCTGCTGCTTTGGTTAGTCCTGCATCAATTGGAAGTTTAATAAGGGTATTTTACTGGGGTTGGTTTACAGAATGGACCATTTTTGTAACTGAAGTGGTATTAATTATGGTATACTACTTAACATGGAAAAATGCTAATAGAACACTCCAATCTAAATTAAAACATATAAAATTTGGTTGGTATTTATCTGTATTTTCATGGTTTACAATGGCTATTATTGTTGCCATATTAGGATTTATGATGGATCCGGGTAACTGGAATACGCATCACAGTTTTATTAATGGATTTACTAATCCAATTTATTTACCCCAGCTTTTTTTTAGAACCCCCACAGCCATGGTAGTGGCCGGCACATTTGGTTATATGTTATTATTTGTTTTTACTAAAAAAAATTCTGCCATTCGGAAAAACGCTATCCAAACAACTGCAAAGTGGATTTTGTTTTGGGTGCCATTTTCTGTTTTGGGTGCCGTATATTATTACCAAGCTATGCCCGCAGCCATGCGAGATAATATGAGCACAGCTGTTGGAACTATTGAGTTTCAACAGTATTACAAGTTATTAAAATACATAATACTTGGAGCAACTTCTTCTGTTTTTTTAGTGGCATTATTTGGATGGATAAAACCTGAGAAAGTGCGATGGGGAATGGTATTTTTTCCAACACTTATGGCCTTTAGTTTTTTAGGCATTTTTGAAAGAGTAAGAGAATTTATTCGAAAGCCTTATGTAATTGGTGGTTATATGTATTCTAATTTATTAAGACAGGAAGATTATCCTTTATATCAGAGAGATGGTATTCTTAAATATGCAACCTATAATTCTACACCTGAAATTACCGATGATAATAGAATTGAGGCAGGGCGAAATGTTTTTATGCTTTCGTGTAGTAGGTGCCATACCACACAAGGCATTAATTCAATAACATATGTGTTTGAAAGAATGTATGGAAGTTTTAATAAACCTTTGGACGAAAGTGCCATGGCAGCCTATATTCCTAATATGCACAATGGCAGAACATTTATGCCACCTTTCCCGGGTAATCAAAAAGAGGCTGAAGCACTTGCAGCATATATTAAATTCTTACAGCAAAGTCATGAAACTTTAGAAGGTGCACAAACAGCGGGTGTAGTAGTAAATCCTTTAAATAATATGAACATTGCCATTCAACTTCAGCATACTGCTGATTCAATTAAAGCTTTAAAATTAGCTAAAAAATAATCTTTTAAAAATGAAAGCTTTTATAATGAATATTTTATTCCAACATCTTATACAGATAAATACACCTGTTCCACGAGATATTCCATTGCCTTTACCCTTACCAGAATGGTTATTAGTTATTTTACTGGTACTTTCATTC
>JAGWPI010000261.1 GCA_028877005.1 Bacteroidota bacterium
AGGTGTAAGCGGTAATAAAATTTATGATTTATATCTTAGGTTAGAAGATGATGTAATACGTAAAGACCCCACTTTAGTGGTTATTTTTATTGGTGTAAATGATGTTTGGCATAAAACGTCGCATGGTACGGGTACTGATATTGAAAAATTTGAAAAATTTTATGAAGCTATTTTAAATCAATTAAAGGCAGCCCATATTCAAGTTGTACTATGTACTATATTATCTATTGGTGAAAAATTACAAGGTCAAAATCCACAAGATGTTGATATTGATTTATATAATGGTATAATTAGAAACTTTGCTAACACCTATCAATACCCACTTTGCGATTTGAGAAAAATGGCCGTAGAATTTATTTCAAATAATAATACTGCTAATGTTGATCGGGGTTTTTTAACCAAAGATGGTGTTCATTTAAATGAGTTGGGCAATAAGTTAGTAGCAGAAAATATTTGGCAAACGCTTACATCAATTAAGGGTTTATAATAAAAAAACCAATTTCATTTTTGTAAACTGCTTTTTGTAAATTGATTAGCTATTGGTTTTAATAAAATTTAATCTTTTACAATAATTAAGTAATAATTTTTTTTACCTTTTTGAACAAGTAAATATTTGCCTTGCAATAATTCATTAACCGTTACATGTGTAAAATTGGTTTCAATTTTCTTTTTATTAATGCGGATACCCCCATTTTGCCACATTTTTCTTGCTTCTGATTTACTGGTGAAAATATTGGTTTCAGTAAGCAAATTTAATATATCATACCCGTTTATTATTTGCGATTTTAATATCTGTATTGTAGGTACACCTTCTAATACTTGTAATAATTGTTGTTCATTCAAACTTTCAAGCAAAGTAGCTGTTTCATTATTGAATAAAATTTCAGAAGCCTGAACAGCAAAATCATAGTCAGCTTTACTATGTACAAAAGTAGTTAGTGATTCTGCTAATTTTTTTTGTAATATTCTTTCATGTGGTGCTTTGGCATGTTCTTCTAATAGGCTTTCAATTGTTGCTTTGGGTAATAAAGTAAATATTTTGATCCATTTAGTGGCATCTTCATCACTGGCATTCAGCCAAAATTGATAAAATTGATATGGTGAAGTTTTTTGAGGATCTAACCAAACATTTCCTTTTTCAGTTTTCCCAAATTTGCCTCCGTCGGCTTTTGTTATTAACGGACAGGTAAATGCAAAAGCCTCGCCACCTGCCTTTTTTCTAATAATTTCAGTACCGGTAACAATATTTCCCCATTGGTCACTTCCGCCCATTTGTAACTTACAATTTTTATGGGTATATAACCAATAAAAATCATATCCCTGCACCAACTGATAGGTAAACTCAGTAAAACTCATTCCTGATTCATTTTCTAACCGTTTTTTTACACTGTCTTTTGACATCATGTAATTAACCGTAATGTATTTGCCTACATCTCTAATAAATTGCAAGAAAGTCATGTCTTTAAACCAATCATAGTTATTCACCATTTCTGCTGCATTTGGGTTTGTAGCATCAAAATCTAAAAATTTTTCTAATTGTTTTTTTACGCAACGTACATTATGTTGTAAAACATCTTCGCTCAGTAAATTTCTTTCTTCACTTTTACCACTTGGGTCGCCCACCATTCCCGTAGCGCCTCCTACTAAAGCAAATGGTTTATGGCCTGCTTTTTGTAAATGCACCAATAACAAAATAGGCACCAGGCTTCCAATATGTAAACTATCTGCTGTTGGGTCAAAGCCTATATAGGCAGCCGTCATTTCTTTATTTAATTGTTCAATGGTTCCCGGCATAATATCTTGTATTAATCCACGCCATTGTAATTCCTCCATTAATGTCATATTAAATTCCATTTTTGCAAAAGTAATTACTATTGATGTTCTTAATAAATGTAATTGTTGTATTATGTTTGCAAAAGCAAGTTATGTCTGTACTTTTTTTATAATAGACTAACAAAAAAATAAAAATAAATATCATATGCAAATAGTTGGTTTTGGTACCCGCGTACTTAATTTTTTAGTAGATATAATTTTTGTTTTTGCCATTGCATATGTGATTCAAAAAATATGGGATTGGTATGTAGTTTTTTATGAATTTACTCCTTTCAATTTTGGTGAAATTTTTGGCTTGGTAGTTTTTGTATATTATTTTTTGTTTGAATTAATTTTTGCGCGAACACCGGGCAAATGGTTTTCGAGAAGTAAAGTGGTTACAAAAACAGGAAATAGGCCGCGAATTTGGTCAATTTTTCTTCGCAGTATTGTTCGGTTAACAATTATTGATGCTTTTTTTATCCCTTTTTTAGATATGCCTTTGCATGATTATTTAAGCAAAACTAGAATTGTTGAAGCTTAAATTAGGCCTATAATGCAGTTATATTAATTGAATCTAACTTATTTTTTAAATTGTTCATTCGTAAAATATACTTTCCCAGTATGTCAAACTCTAGGTTTACTTCTGTGTTAACAGATATTGTACCCATATTAGTATGTGTATAAGTGTAGGGTATAATAGCTACTTTAAAGCTATTTTCTGTAACAGCAAAACAAGTTAAACTAATGCCATTTATACAAATAGATCCTTTTTCAATTATTAATGGTGCAAATTCAAAAGGAAATTGAAAGCTAAATTCCCAACTTCCATTTAAATTTTTAACCTCAGTACAAAAAGCTGTACAATCAACATGTCCTTGTACCAAGTGTCCATCTATTCTGCCATTCATTAACATGCACCGTTCAATATTTATGGTATTTCCAATTGCTAAGCGGCCTAAATTGGTTTTTTGTAAGGTTTCTGCAATTGCAGTTACACGATGGTTATTTTCCTTAACCTCCTCTATTGTAAGGCATACACCATTATGAGATACACTTTGGTCAACTTTTAAAGTATTACTAATAGGAGAGGATATCCAAAAACTGGTATTTGTTCCATTTTTTTCAATCTCATTTATAGTACCAATACATTCAACTATACCTGTAAACATGTATGCAATTTAAATGGAAAAGTTAGAAAAATAATTTTGATATTTGGAATTTTACCGGAACATGTTATCTTTGCACCCCATTCATTCAAAAAAGGAGATATTTTATTATGCTTATTATCGATTCAAAAGATTGCGAAAACATTGACAAGGCACTGAAAAAGTATAAGAAAAAGTTTGAAAAAAGTAAAACACTTTTAAAATTAAGAGAGCGTCAAACTTTTACGAAGCCTTCAGTTAAACGCAGAGAAACTGTGTTAAAAGCAATTTACAAGCAGAAAATAGCAAGTGGAAAAATAGAGGCATAAAAAGCTTTTATTCCCAAAATATATTTAGTAGCCTGAAGTAATTAATTTTAGGCTACTTTTTTATGTCTATTAGCGAAAAATATCCAGAATTACAACAATTTATTGAATACCTTCAATTTGAAAAGCGGTATTCACCCCATACACTAACAGCTTATGAGCATGATTTAGTGCAGTTTCTTCATTTTCAAATTACGCAGTTTAGTGCACCTGCAATTCAAAATATTCAACCCACATTCATTAAAAGTTGGTTGGCTTTTTTAAAAGAACAAGGCCTAGAATCAAAAAGTATTAATCGAAAAATTTCCACTTTAAAAGCATTTTTCAAACATTTACAAAAATTGGACTATTTACAACAATCGCCAATGGCCACTATTATTTCTCCTAAATCTAAAAAAAGATTACCTGTATATGTAGAAGAAGTTACTATGAATAAGCTAATACATACTACAATTGATACAGATGATTGGAGTCAAAAAACCTATTTTTTGGTATTGCAACTATTTTATTTTACCGGTATACGATTAAGTGAGCTAATTCAATTAACAGAAAGACAAATTGATGTAGCCAATCATCAAATAAAAGTAATTGGTAAAGGCAATAAAGAACGCATTATACCCATTCATGCCAATTTGTTGCAACAACTAACTAATTATATACAAGAAAAACATTGGCAATTTGGGAATAACCAAACACAAGTGTTTGTGAGTAAAAAAAACAAGCCATTGCATCCCCGGCAAGTATACCAAAATATTAAAAATTTACTAGGAACTGTAACTACTATGCAAAAAAAGAGCCCGCACATATTACGCCATACATTTGCAACACATTTATTAAACAATGGCGCAGATTTAAATGCTGTAAAAGAATTATTAGGCCATAGCAGTTTGGCAGCTACTCAAGTTTATACCCATACTACAATAGAAAAGTTAAAAGATATTTACAAAAAAGCACATCCAAAAGCCTGATAGCAGTTACATTAATTAATATGGAATTTATTTTAAAAAAACAATGACGAATTAGCTTTATTTTACAAAATGAATGTAGTAGATTTATGATGTAATAATGAGCGATACATTCGGCATTATTTACAAATAGTTCTTTACATTATTTTTTCACCATTAAACGTGTGTTGCTATGAACATCAACATTCAAACTGTGCATTTTGAAGCAGATTTTAAATTGTTAGATTATGTTACCAAAAAAACGGAAAAGTTAAACACATTCCATGATCAGATTTTAAAAGTAGATGTCTTTCTTAAATTGGATAATGTGGTTCATAAAATTAAAGACAAGATTGTTGAAATCCGAGTTCATGTTCCAAAACACGATTTTTTTGTAAAAGCTTCTTCCAAATCATTTGAAGAATCTTTTGATATGGCGTTTGAATCTATGATTAATCAGATTAAACGAAAAAAAGAAAAGTTAACTATTGCTTAGCAAAAGTTTGTAGCCCTCTAAAAAGAGGGCTTTTTTTTTATACTATAACTGCATTTTTGGGCAAGTATTCCTATTCTATTGACAGAAGTTTTGAAAAATGTTGAAAACTGATTAAAAATAATTGTAGAAGAATTTTGTTGAAATAAGTTTTCCATTACCTTTGCCATCCCGAAAAAAACGGTAGTTCTTTATTTATGCCGAAGTAGCTCAGTTGGTAGAGCAGCTGATTTGTAATCAGCAGGTCGTGGGTTCGACTCCCTTCTTCGGCTCCAAAAAAATGGGCAGGTTCCAGAGCGGCCAAATGGGGCGGACTGTAAATCCGCTGTCTTTCGACTTCAGTGGTTCGAATCCACTCCTGCCCACCATGTTTTTTGAATTAAATACATGTAGTTCTTTTAAAAGAAAAAGTAAAGCCTAGCAGCTGTTACAATTTCAAGCGGGAGTAGCTCATTTGGTAGAGCGATAGCCTTCCAAGCTATAGGTGGCGAGTTCGAGCCTCGTCTCCCGCTCTTTGCCTGAAATAACGGAAATAAAAAAAATAGGTTCATGACTTTTTGAATTGGAATGGATACTATTAATAAGTAAAACCGATTTTTTTTATCAGGCCGTTGTAGCTCAGGGGTAGAGCACTTCCTTGGTAAGGAAGAGGTCGTGAGTTCAATTCTCATCAACGGCTCCATTTTTAAAATGTGTGTGTGACAAACTGCAGAGGGTATAATATAAAAAAGAGGATTTAAAAAATCCTGATAATAAAATTAATACAAGGTGCAAACCTTAATTTTTTTAAACACAACTAAAAACAAATAAAATGGCAAAAGAAAGCTTCTTGAGGGATAAACCCCACGTTAACGTTGGAACAATTGGTCACGTGGATCATGGTAAAACCACCTTGACTGCAGCCATAACTACAATCTTATCTAAAAAAGGTATGGGTAATGTGGCTCGGAAATACGATGAGATTGATGGTGCACCTGAAGAAAAAGAACGTGGTATTACTATTAATACTGCACACGTGGAATATCAAACTGCTAATCGTCACTATGCGCACGTCGACTGTCCAGGTCACGCTGACTATGTAAAAAATATGATTACCGGTGCTGCCCAAATGGATGGTGCCATATTGGTAGTTGCTGCTACCGATGGACCCATGCCTCAAACTAAAGAGCACATTTTGTTGGCTCGCCAGGTAGGTGTACCTCGTATTGTGGTTTTTATGAACAAAGTTGATTTAGTAGATGATCCCGAATTATTGGAATTAGTAGAAATGGAAATCCGTGAATTATTAAGTTCTTACGGTTTTGATGGCGATAACACCCCAATCATTCAAGGTTCTGCTACAGGTGCTTTGGCTGAAGATCCAAAATGGGTTGGTAAAATTGATGAATTAATGGATGCTGTTGATACTTACATTCCATTACCTCCCCGTCCTATTGATCAACCATTCTTAATGAGTGTGGAAGATGTATTTTCTATTACAGGACGTGGTACAGTAGCCACCGGTCGTATTGAGCGTGGCATTATTAAAGTGGGTGAATCAGTTGAAATTGTAGGTTTAATGGAAGCACCTCTTTCTTCCACTGTTACAGGTGTAGAAATGTTTAAGAAATTATTAGATGAAGGTCAGGCCGGTGATAATGCAGGTTTATTATTACGTGGTATTGAAAAGAAAGACATTCGTCGTGGTATGGTAATTTGCAAACCCAAAAGCATCACTCCGCATACCGAATTTAAAGGTGAAGTATATGTATTGAGCAAAGAAGAAGGTGGTCGTCATACACCATTCTTTAATAAATATCGTCCTCAGTTCTATTTCCGTACTACGAATGTTACAGGTGAAGTAAAATTGCCGGATGGTGTTGAAATGGTGATGCCCGGAGATAATGTAACTTTAGAGGTAACGTTGATTTCCCCTATCGCCATGGATAAAGGATTGGATTTTGCAATTCGCGAAGGTGGACGCACCGTAGGTGCCGGTCAGGTGACTGAGATCCTTAAGTAAGTAGCAATTCTTTATCTGATAA
>JAGWPI010000262.1 GCA_028877005.1 Bacteroidota bacterium
GCAGGCAACTATTTAGGAGTACATTTATTCACTTATCAAAATAACCAATTTTTTGATAAGGGGGTTATTCCTAATTTAAATACCTCGGCACGATTTGTGGCCTATGATAGCTTATTAAATGATATTTGGGTATCGCACCCATATAGAGGCGTTTACAAAATTAACTTAAACAACAGTACAGTTAAATTATATACTGCCACCAATGGTCTACCCTCAACGCTCAATAACCATGTGTATAAAATAAAAAACCAAATTATTATAGCTACAGAACAAGGAATTTACTCCTATAATGCAAAAAAAGATGCTTTTGAGCCATCTACCACTTACCAAAATATATTTCATCATTTAAGTGTTCGGTATTTAAACGAAGATGAAACAGGTAATATTTGGTTTGTTCACGAAAAAACTATTGGTGTGGTTGATTATTCTACCGAAAACCCAAAAATTGTTTATTTGCCTGAATTAAGTGGCAGAATTTTAAGCGGTTTCGAACATGTATTCCCGATAAATAATGAAAATATTTTCATTAGCGGCGAAAATGGATTTTACCACATTAACTACCGACTTTACAAGCAAAACATACATACCTTAAATGTATTTATCAGAAATGTTAAGGCAAAAAGCAAACAAGAAATTATGGTTTTTGGAGGCTATAACGGCCAACCCAATGACAATAGCCCACAAAGTAATGAAGCTATCCCTTCATTGGCGCACCAATTTAATTCCATGCAATTTCAATATGCAGCACCATTTGATGAACAACAAAGTAGTATTGAATATAGTTTCCGATTAAATGGTTTTGACAAAGAGTGGTCAGACTGGACCAAAAAAACAGAAAAAGAATATACCAACTTACCGGCCGGTTTCTACACTTTTCAAGTGCAGGCAAGAAACAATTTAAACAGCACATCATCAATTAATAGTTATTCATTT
This sequence comes from Bacteroidota bacterium, assembly GCA_028877005.1. GTDB lineage: Bacteria > Bacteroidota > Bacteroidia > Chitinophagales > Chitinophagaceae > Hydrotalea. The sequence goes on from JAGWPI010000262.1 coordinate 934, forward strand.
TATATTTTACCACCTTGGTATAAAACCGTGTGGGCTTATTTAGTCTACAGTATTTTACTAATTTTTTTGGTTATCATATTATATAAGTTTCAGGAGAAAAAAATTCAAAAAAAGCAAGAACAGCGCATTATAGCTGAAAGAAAGAAACATGAAGAAGAACAAAAAAATTTGGCTTATCAACACCAATTAGCGCTTGAAAAAGCTGAAAAAGAATTAATACAATTAAAAAACGAAAAATTAGAGTCTGAAATTAGTTTTAAAAATGCAGAGTTGGCCTCTACTGCCATGAATTTAGTGCAGAAGAAAGAATTTTTATTAAAGATAAAAGATGAGTTGAATAAAATAAATAAATCAGGTAGGGAAAGCATTGAATCAGCCGATTTAAAAAAGATATTGAAAGAGCTTTCAGAAGAGAAAAACTTAAATGATGAATGGGAGCAATTTTCTATGCACTTTAACAAAGTACACAGCGATTTTTTATTGAAACTTAAAGCCCAATTTCCTGATTTAACTGCAAATGAATTAAAACTTTGTGCCTATTTAAGAATGAATTTATCTAGTAAAGAAATTGCACAACTTATGAGTATTTCTACACGTGGAGTAGAAATTGGCAGATACCGACTTCGTAAAAAATTACAAATCCCTTCTGATATTAATTTGTTTAGATTTTTATTAGATATAGAAGGAAGCAATGATGCGAATAGCAACGAAGAGGAAATGAATGAGAAAAAATAATATATTTTCTCATTCAATATGATCAATTACAGTTCAGCTATTATAACAAAATAGGTTCTAAAATTTTTTGCCAAATATGATAACCTTTGGCATTCATATGTAAATGATCTTGAATAAAAATAGTTTCGTTAATAGTACCATCTGCATTCAACATAGCATGATACACATCAATAAACCTAGTATGCGGTTTATTAGCTAAATAAGCCTGAATTAGTTGATTAGTGGCCAACATTTTAGATTGCCATTGTGCTCTGCTTGGACTGGGTTTTATAGAAATATAATCAACCTGTATATTTTTATATTTTCCCCGTATAATATGTAACAAAGTTTTTAATCTGCGCAAAACTTTAGTAGGAGTAATAGTTGTATCTTCAGCAATATCATTTTCACCACAGTAAATTACAATTTGTTTAGGATGATATGGCAAAATAATATCGGGTGCATACCGTATTACATCCGGTAAAGTAGATCCACCAAAGCCCCTATTAATAATGATATGTTTTGGAAAATAATCTTGCACATCTTTCCACTTTTGAAAGGAAGAACTCCCCACAAACAATATTGCATTAGCCGGTGGAAAATGTAAACTATCTTGTAATTTAAAGGCCTGTATTTCCTTATAAAAACGTGGTGTTTGTCCAATAATGGTTTCAGCATGCAATAATAAAAGTAAAACAACACATTTTAATACTATTTTTTTCATATACTATATTTCATTTTTATTACCAAATATAAGTAGCAACATCACCGCTTGATAGTGCAGTAGAAGCAAATACATTTTTAAACTGAATACCAAAAGCCTGTGTTGTTGCAGTGGCATTTAAAACAATTAAAACCTTTTTTCCTGTTGGTGTAAGAAAAGCCACATTGGGTAATCCGTTAACCATATTGCTAGCAATTCTGTATGATCCGTAAGGTACAAATTTTGAAGCATGAGCTATAATATAGTAAGCTACATTTCTTATAATTTCATTCCCTTGTATAGTTAATGCACCCAAACATTGGGTACAACCACCGGGTGTATGGGGTTCATACTGTGCATTAGCTGCCAAATTCCACTCTAATACAGTTTTACTCCAATTGCGTGGTGCACCAATAATTAAGTTTTCAATATGCCATTTTAAATTTGAAGAAAAATCGCCGGGCGCACCCACCCATTGTTCTGTAAAATATACATTTTTATTAGGAAAGGCATCATGTACTTGTGATAGAGCGCTAATACTTCCAGCATATAAATGAAAAGCTGAGCCATCTACATATTGAGCAGCAGCGGCATTTTTTAATATGTTCATTGGGTAATCTGGCCTATCGCAATTATGATCATACAATACAATTTTTGTATCAATGTTTTCATTGTTAAAAACAGGCCCCAGTGCATTTTGAATAAAATTAGCCTGATCGGCTGACTGCATAACCATGCTGGGATTATTATTAGGATTCAAGGGTTCGTTCTGAATAGTAATTGCATGAATGGTAATTCCATGCTGTTGCATAGCCTGTATATATTTTGCCAAGTATTTTGCATAAACTGTATAAAAAGCAGGAAGCAAACTTCCACCAATAGTGCCACCATTATCTTTCATCCATGCAGGTGCAGACCAAGGTGAACCTAATATTTGAATAGAAGGATTGATTTGGAGAATAGCTTTCAAAACTGGAATCAGGTCAGTAGTATCTTCCCCTAAACTAAATTTTGATAAAGAGGTATCTAATTGGCCGGTTGGCATATCATCATATGAAAATACACTACTATTTAAGTCGGAAGCACCAATGCTAATTCGTAAATAATTAAAACCCATGCTATTGCCATTGTTGCCAAACAATTCATTTAATAAAGCTGCTTTTTGTGAAGCGGGTAATTGATTAATTAAAGTTGCGCTACCTCCGGTTAAAGTAAATCCGAAGCCATCCATGGTTTGGTAATGCTGCGAGCTATCAACAGTAATAATTAAATTAGTTTTATTAACAGTATCAAAATACAATGGTGTTTGTGGTTGTAAACGTGTAGTTCCATTATAATTGGTTAACCATACAGATATTGAATCTCTTAAATTAATTACCAAGTTTGGAGGCATAGTAGGCGATAAAGGCGAATTTTGTGCCGGAGAACAACTGATAAAAAAGATGAAACAATTAATACATAAAAAATACTTATAAAATATTTTCATTGTTACGTTTAAATAATTATAAAATAAACTAATTTACTGAAAAATGCTTGGCTAAAAAAGTAATATATTGAAAAAGCACCCACAAAAATCTGAAGGTGCTTTTGTATGTAAACTAAACGACTAGTAACCTGAATTTTGTTTCAACAAAACATTGTTATCTATTTGATCTTGAGGAATGGGAAATACTAGTTGATAAGGTTTAACATTGTAATTTAAATTATTGCCAGTACCATCTTTTTGCGCATTCATAACGGTTATGGCTCTTCCGGTTCTCACTAAATCGAACCAGCGATGGCC
>JAGWPI010000263.1 GCA_028877005.1 Bacteroidota bacterium
ACTGAAAAAGGGCAAACAAAGTGAGAGGAATGGTAGGGGCACCAACCCATGGCTTTCCGGAAGCAACTCCTTTAAAGAAAAAATGGGTAGCGGGGTTGCCAATTATGCCATTTATTGAATCCCCAAAAGCAAGGCTATAACCTACAACAACCCAAAGTATACTTACAATACCTGCGGCTACCACACTTTTTATCATGGTAGATAATACATTTTTTCTATGAACCATACCACCATAAAAAAATGCTAGTCCTGGCGTCATTAAAAATACTAAAGCAGTAGCTACTAATATCCAAGCAATATCGGCAGAATTATAGGCGCCTTTTGTATCTACAAAATCTGGTAAAGAAGGAATAAATAAAGCTGCAGTTGCTACAATACATAATAAAGCAAATGGGGCTATTGTTTTAAAAGATACTTTTTTTACCATGACATCATTTTATTTTATGTTTAATAAATATATGTATTTTATTTTGCTAAAATAATAAAAAAAATAGTCTAAATCATAAAAAATATCAAATCTAATTTAATGTAATATATTAATTTATTTTTTGAAAAATCTCATTTTAATTCATAAATATTTGATTTTTAATTACTTAAGTTATTTAAAATAAAATAGTCACCCAATTGGGTGACTATTTTTAATATATTAAAATATGATTAATTTAAGTTACTTCCCATAAAGAAGCATCTTTTGTTTCTAAAATAGATGTACCCATCAAAAACTTATCTACTTTTCTGGCGCATTCTCTGCCTTCACTAATAGCCCAAACAACTAAAGATTGGCCTCTACGCATATCGCCTGCGGTAAATATTTTGGCAATATTGGTTTGAAAGTTTTTTTCAGTAGCTTTTACATTTCCTTTTTCATCTAATTCAACTCCCAATTCTTCAATTAATCCATTGTGTTCGGGGTGTAAAAAGCCCATAGCTAATAAAGCTAATTCGCAGGGTATTTCTCGCTCGCTACCTGCTTTTTCAATATATCTTGCCGGTTTGCCATCATTTGTAACTGTCCATTCTAACTCTACTACTTTTATTGCTTTTAACTGTCCATTTTTATCTCCAATAAATGCTTTGGTAGCAATTGCCCAATGTCTATTGGCACCTTCTTCGTGTGATGAAGTTGTTTTTAGAAGCATGGGGTATGTTGGCCATGGCATATAAGCAGTTCTGTTTTCAGGAGGTTTAGGCAACAATTCGAACTGTGTAACTGATTTGGCATTATGTCGATTACTGGTTCCTACACAATCACTTCCAGTATCTCCGCCTCCAATAACCACTACATTTTTACCTGTTGCGGTTAATTCATGCATAAGCATATTACTTTCTGTGCAAAAATCTGAGGCTGCTTGTGTTTTTTTGTTAGCTACACGTTTATTATTTTGTTTTAAAAACTGCATGGCAAAATAAACTCCGTTTAATTCCCTACCGGGAATGTTTAAATCTCTAGGAATTGTTGAACCCCCGGCTAGTACAATAGCATTAAATTCGCGAAGTAAATCATTGATACTTACATTTACGCCAACATTGGCATTGCATTTAAAAAGTATGCCTTCTTGTTCCATAATTTTAATACGCCTATCAACTATGGATTTTTCTAATTTAAAATCCGGAATACCATAGCGCAGCAAACCTCCTGGCGCGTCATCTCTTTCAAATACAGTAATAGAATGTCCGGCATAATTTAACTGAGCTGCTGCAGCCAATCCGGCAGGTCCTGAGCCTATAATAGCTACTTTTTTACCTGTATATATGTTGGGTTTTTTGGGTTGAACAAAACCTTTTTCGAATGCAATTTCTATAATATGTTTTTCAATTTCCTCTATAGTAATAGCCGGTTGATTAATGCCTAAAACACAAGCACTTTCGCAAGGGGCAGGGCAAATACGCCCCGTAAATTCGGGGAAATTGTTGGTAGAAATTAAAATTTCATAAGCTTCTTGCCAATTGCCATCATAAACTGCATCATTAAATTCGGGAATTATATTGCCTAAAGGGCAGCCGTTGTGGCAAAAAGGAACCCCACAATTCATGCAACGTGCAGCTTGGTTATGTAGTTGGTTTGGTGTAAAGGGAAGTACAAACTCTTTATAATCTTTTAGCCGTTCTTCTACCGGTCTTTTTTGCGGAGTTTCTCTATTAAATTCTATAAATCCTGTTGGTTTACCCATGTTAATTGGTTTAAAAATGAAAAAGTAATAAAAGTTTCGCTTCTATTTTTTGGGTTGAATGGCGATTGCTTTTTTTTCTTTCAACACTTTCTTGTAATCTTTTGGAAATACTTTTATAAAACTTTTAATTTGGTTCTCAAAATCATCTAATACAAATTTTGCTACTGTGCTACCTGTATAGTTGAAGTGTGATTGAAGCAGTTGATGTAATACAGCAGTGTCGTCTTCGTCTAAAGGATCTAAATCTACCATTTCCAAGTTACAATTTTGTTTAAAACTGCAATTGGTATCATATACATAAGCAATGCCACCACTCATACCCGCTGCAAAATTTCTACCTGTATTACCCAATATCACAACTTTTCCGCCAGTCATGTATTCACATCCATGATCGCCTACGCCTTCTGTAACGGCAGTTACACCGGAATTACGTACTGCAAAGCGTTCTCCTGCTTTTCCTCTTATATAGGCTTCGCCTGAAGTGGCACCATAAAAGGCAACATTGCCAATTATGATATTGTTTTCAGGTATGAATGAAGCAGTTTTGGGCGGATACACAATAAGTTTGGCGCCACTTAATCCTTTTCCAAAATAATCATTGGCATCACCTTCTAATTCTAATGTAATACCATGGGTGTTAAAGGCACCAAAACTTTGACCGGCAGTTCCTTGAAATTTAAAATGAATGGAATTAGCCGGTAACCCTTTAGAGCGATAAATTTTAGTTATTTCATTAGAAAGGATTGCGCCTACAGTTCTATCGGTATTTTTAATGGGAAAACTAGCTTTTATTTTTTTACCCTCTTCAATGGCAGGTTTTGCTTTTTCTAGTAATTGCCAATCTAATACATTTTCTAAACTGTGATCTTGCTCTTCTTGATGGTATAATCCAACATACGGAGAGGTGTTTTCTTTGTATAAAATTGGGGAAAGGTCTAATTGATTATATTTCCAATGATTTAAATTTTCCCTAATAGTTAAATTATCTACTTGACCAACCATTTCGTTAATAGTTCTGAATCCCAAATCGGCCATAATTTCTCTTAATTCTTGCACAACAAATTGGAAGAAATGAATAATATGATCTGGGTTTCCGGTAAATCGTTTGCGCAATTCCGGATTTTGTGTAGCTATACCAACAGGACAAGTATTTAAATGGCATTTGCGCATCATAATGCAACCTTCTACAATTAAAGCCGCAGTTGCTGCCCCCCATTCTTCTGCTCCCATTAGGGTAGCAATGGCAATATCTCTACCGGTTTTCATTTGTCCATCGGCTTGTAATACAACTCTACTCCGTAATTTATTTTTTACTAAGGTTTGATGGGCTTCTGCCAGTCCCAATTCCCAGGGTAATCCTGCATGTTTAATAGAACTGATGGGAGATGCACCGGTGCCGCCATCATAACCGGAAATTAAAATAACATCTGCTTTTGCTTTTGCCACGCCGGCAGCAATGGTACCCACCCCTGCTTTGGCTACTAATTTTACACTAATTCTTGCTTTTCTATTTGCATTTTTTAGATCATAGATTAATTGCGCCAAATCTTCAATTGAATAAATATCATGATGAGGTGGAGGAGATATTAATCCCACACCAGGTGTAGCATGTCGTACTTTGCCAATCCATTCATCTACTTTATGTCCGGGTAACTGTCCACCTTCACCCGGTTTTGCCCCCTGTGCCATTTTAATTTGTAACTCATCTGCTTCTGTAAGATAGAGACTGGTAACACCAAAACGGGCAGAAGCTACCTGTTTAATAGCACTGCGCATACTATCGCCATTTGCTAAAGTTTCATATCGTAATTCGTCCTCGCCACCTTCGCCTGTATTGCTTTTCCCGCCTAGTCTATTCATGGCAATGGCTAATGTACTGTGGGCTTCGTGTGAAATAGAACCAAAACTCATAGCACCGGTAGCAAAGCGTTTATAAATATTTTCAGCAGGTTCTACTTCGTTAATTGAGATAGGCTCTCGAGTTCTTTTAAAATCTAATAAGCTACGAATGGTACAGGCTTTTGTTCCTTGCTCATTAATGAGTTTTGCATATTTTTTATAAGTATTATAATCGTTCATTTTGGTTGCATATTGCAACAGATGAATGGTTTGTGGATTAAATAAATGTTCTTCTCCTTTTCTTTTCCATTGGTATAATCCACCAACGGCTAACCGTTGTACTGGTGTTTCTTTTTTACTAAAAGCTAATTGATGTTTAGCCAATGCCTCTCGAGCAATTTCATCTAGCCCCATTCCCTGAATACGGGAAGTGGCGCCGGTAAAAAATTTATCAACAACCAATTTGTTTAAACCTACTATTTCAAAAATTTGAGCACCTTGGTAAGATTGAAGTGTTGAAATACCCATTTTGGAGAATACTTTCAATAATCCATCACAAACGGCTTTAATATAATTTTTTTTAAGCTGGTCGGCATCTAATTCAGTTTGCAGAAACCCATTCATTTTCATATCGCGAATAGTAGATAAAGCTAAATATGGATTAATTGCAGTAGCACCAAAGCCAATTAAACAGGCAAAGTGGTGTACTTCCCATACATCGCCAGCTTCTACAATAATACCAACCTGTCCACGGTATCCTTTCCTAATTAAATGATGGTGTACAGCTGCTGTAGCTAATAGAGAAGGGATGGGGGCATGTTCACTATCAATTGCACGGTCTGAAAGAATCAAAACTTCAAATCCATCTTCTACTGCATCTACTGCATACCTACAAAGCCTATCAATTCCTTTTTGTAAAGACCCCGGTTTGCCATCTGCTCTAAAATAAGTTTGAAGCGTTTTGGCTTGAAAAATGCCTGTATCAATACTTCTGATTTTTTCTAATTCATGATTGTTTAGAATGGGATGTTTTAAAGCCACACTATGACAA
>JAGWPI010000264.1 GCA_028877005.1 Bacteroidota bacterium
TATTTCCAAGAGTTTGGGATGCAAGTAATGATCAATACCATGCTGATTATTATGCCAGTTTTTTGGGTATTCAAAAATATAGAGATAAGAATGGCCAAGTACAATACGATAGAACACCCAATCAGTTAGATAATTTCCGCTTTTTGGTGCAATATCAATTCTATTGGATGTATTTCCGCTATTTTGGATGGAATTTCATAGGGAAACAAGATGATGTACAAGGGGTATTTATTGGCAATGTACGAGATGGAAATTGGATAACAGGTATCAATTTTATTGATAACTTAATATATGGCAACCAAAGTTTGTTGCCGGATAGCATTAAAAATAGTAAAGGACATAATACCCTTTTTGCATTACCATTTATTTTAGGGTTAATTGGGCTTTTTTACCATTTTAAAAAACGAGGTGATGATGCAATTAGCAATTTTTTGTTATTTTTCTTTACCGGCATAGCCATCATCATTTACCTAAACCAAGCAGGCAACCAACCACGTGAGCGGGATTATGCTTATGTGGGAAGTTTTTATGCATTTGCTGTTTGGATTGGTTTAGGTGTAATGAAAGTAATAGAATGGTTTAGTAAAAAACTACCCCAGTCAACAGCTGCCATATTAGCTACTTTACTTTGTTTATTGGCTGTTCCTACTGTAATGGCACAACAGGAATGGGATGACCATGATAGAAGTAGAAAAACTTTAGCTAGAGATCTGGCCAAAGATTACTTAGAAAGTTGCGCCCCCAATGCAATACTCTTTACATTTGGAGATAATGATACTTATCCATTATGGTATGCACAAGAGGTAGAAGGCATCCGTAAAGATATACGCGTTATTAACTATAGCTTATTGGGTATTGACTGGTATATTAATGAACTTCGTTATAAAATTAACGAAAGCGATCCTATCGACGTAATATATACTGCCGACCAAATTGAAGGTAGAAAAAGAGATTATATCGTTTATCAGGCAAAACCTAACATTCCTCAAGATAGATACTATGATTTATATGACTTAATGAAAAATTATGTAGGAAGCGATGACCCTGATAAGATGGTTGATCGTGGTGGAGGAGATGTAATTAACACTTTCCCCGTTCGTAAAGTTTCTGTACCTGTTGATACTGCCTTAGTACGTAAAAATGGCACCGTTAGTCCAAATGATACTATTGTTTCTGAATTAAGGTTTGAAATACCACGTGGCACATTAATGAAAAATGATATTGCCATGCTGAATATTATTGCAGCAAATAAATGGAAACGCCCCATTTATTTTACCGGCTATTTCAGCGATTTAGGATTTCAAAAATACTTAAGAAAAGACGGATTAACATATAGATTAGTACCTGTAGAAAATCAATACATCAATACAGATACCATGGCAAATAATTTGTTACACAAATTTGCCTTTGGTGGTGCAGATGTTAAAAATGTTTATTTTGATGAAGAAAATAGAAGACATTTACTTACCATACGTCAGGCCTATGCAGAATTGGCCAGCGATTTAGCCGATAAAGGTCGTAAAGCTGAAGCCAGAGAGGTATTAGAAAAAGCTGATAAAGGTATGCTACAGGAGAACTTCCCTTATGGAATGGTGAGTAGAGCTAATTATCATGATAGAATTTCTTTACAATTTTTAGATGCTTGTTATCGTGCTGGCGATACCACTTTGGCAGCCAAGGTTAGCGCATCTGTTAAAAAAGATTTAGAACAACAAATAAGATTTTACAATGGCTTATCAGGTAATAATGCTGAAAATATGGCTGATGATAAACAAACTGCTGAAAGCTATTTGAAAGCACTAGAGCAGCTAAAAGAAATGTATTATCCTAAATTACCTGCAATTGAAAACGGGAAATTACCCGGTTTAGACAGTGGAAAACTAAAATAACTACTTTTAAACAGCAATTGAATAGAAAAATAAGTTGATAGATTTTTTAATAGAACCGACTGCCTCTGGTGGTCGGTTTTTTTTAACCATATTCAATTTATTTTGTTATAATATCGTACGTTTATTTTCATTACAATTAGAAAATAAATTGTACAACTATTAATATTTTAGTAACGTTTTTTTAATTAGATTACAGTCATGCAAGGTCATCGCTTTATTGGATATAATCCATCCCAAAATGAGCCATCTCTTTTTGAGCAATTACTAAATGTTTTTATTGAGTTACTTACTTATACCAATGGTAATGTTGCTGAAGCATTACAATGGATGAATACATTAGATAAAGAATACCAATTTACTAGTGACCAATATGGTATGGGCGATTTTATTGAAGACCTGAAGAAAAATGGTTATTTAGAAGAAAATACAGCAGCCGGTAGTTTTAAAATAACCGCTAAAAGTGAGCAAACTATTCGGAAAAAAAGTTTAGAGGAAATTTTTGGTAAATTAAAAAAATCAAAAACCGGAAATCATTCCACTTTTAAACTTGGCCAAGGCGATGAGATTAATCCGGAAACAAGACCATTTCAATTTGGTGATTTGTTAGAACAAATTGACTTTACCCAAAGTATTCGCAATGCACAAATTAATCATGGAATTGAAAGTTTCTCCATGTATGAAGATGATTTGCACATTAGAGAAACTGATTTTAAAACCCAAACTTCTACTGTTTTAATGATTGATATTTCACATTCAATGATTTTATACGGAGAAGATAGAATTACGCCAGCAAAAAAAGTTGCTATGGCATTAAGTGAACTTATCACTACCAAATATCCAAAAGATACATTGGATATTGTAGTATTTGGTAATGATGCATGGACTATAGAAATAAAAGATTTACCCTATTTGCAAGTTGGGCCCTACCATACAAACACAGTTGCAGGTTTAGAATTAGCAATGGATTTACTACACAAAAGAAAAAATTCTAATAAACAAATTTTTATGATTACTGATGGTAAACCAACTTGTTTAAAAGTGGGCAAAAAATATTATAAAAATAGTTTTGGTATTGACAGAAAAATTTTAAACCGTTGTATTAATTTGGCTGCCCAATGCAAAAAATTAAAAATCCCAATAACTACTTTCATGATTGCTACAGATCCTTATTTACAAAAGTTTGTAGACGAATTTACAGAAATGAATCAAGGAAAAGCTTTCTTTGCCGGTTTAGATAATTTGGGAGCTTTTATTTTTAAAGATTTTGAAAGCGGTAAAAATAAAAAATTATTTTAATTTTTAAAAATTTGGAAAAAATTCAACAGATGATAGATTATAAAAAAATTTCAACACTTGGCGCACTTAAAAAATCTGGTTACACTTCAAAATCAGTTAAAGAAGAAGTTAGGAATAATTTAATCACTAAAATTAAATCTAAAGAAAATCCATTTCATGGTATTTATGGTTATGAAGATACAGTAATACCAGATACGGAAAGAGCACTTTTATCGCGCCATAATATTTTGTTTTTGGGTTTACGTGGTCAGGCAAAAACCAGAATTGCCCGGCAAATGGTTCAATTATTAGATGAATATATACCCATTGTAGCAGGAAGTGAAATAAATGATAACCCATTGCAGCCTATCAGCAAATTTGCAAAAGATCAACTGGCTGAATATGGCGATGATATGCCCATAACATGGTTGCATCGCTCTGAGCGTTATGGTGAAAAACTTGCTACGCCAGATGTAAGTGTTGCAGATTTAATTGGAGATATTGATCCCATCAAAGCCGCTAACCTTCGATTAAATTTTGCCGATGAACGAGTTATACATTATGGTATTATTCCTAGAAGCAATAGAGGCATTTTTGTCATTAATGAAATACCAGATTTGCAAGCTCGTATACAAGTTTCCCTATTCAACATATTAGAAGAAGGTGATATTCAAATTCGCGGATTTAAATTGAGAATGCCACTCGATATTTTATTTGTATTTACAGCTAATCCAGAAGATTATACCAACCGGGGAAGTATTGTAACGCCATTGAAAGATAGGATTCAAAGTCAAATTCTAACGCATTACCCTAAAAACATAGAAACGGCATTAGCCATTACAGAACAAGAAGCGGCTATTTTACCGCAACAAATTGAAAAAGTATCTATAAGTGATCTTATTAAAAGGTTATTAGAACAAATTGCCTTTGAAGCCAGAAATAATGAGTATGTTGATAAAAAAAGTGGTGTTAGCGCTCGTTTAACCATCGCTGCTTTTGAAAATGCAGTTAGTAGTGCTGAACGTCGTGCAATTATATTCAACGAAAAACATACGCAAGTATGGATTAGTGATTTAATGGGAGCTGTGCCATCTATAACAGGAAAAATAGAGTTGGTTTATGAAGGTGAGCAAGAAGGACCCTACCAGGTTGCTGTTAATTTAATTGATAGAGCTATTCGTAGTCAATTTATTCAATATTTTCCCAATCCTGAAATGCTTAAAAAGAAAAAAGCTGTAGGGAAAAAATCGGTAGAAGAGAAAGTGGAAGAAAATCCATACAAATCCATTATACGTTGGTTTGATGCCGGCAATCATATTGATTTGCTAACTGATATGAAAGATAGTGATAAAATTGCTGAATTGTATAAAGTTGATGGGTTATATGCACTTATTAAAAAATATTTCCATTACGCTAATGAAAAGGAA
>JAGWPI010000265.1 GCA_028877005.1 Bacteroidota bacterium
AACAATAATAGCATCTGGAATTTTTTTTCTTAAAAACAGCAGAAGCTCATACAATGCAGCCAGATTTTGAACTATGCCAATTTTAATATATTTAAAATTAAACCTACTTGTTAAAATATTTATTTGTGCTTGCATGTCTTTTAAAGAAACCCATTCAACTTTTTCAAAAGCAATATCATTTTGCCAGGTATTGGCAGAAAGAACGCCCAATCCATAACCACCATTTGCTTCAATGGTTTTTATATCAGAGAGAATGCCGGCTCCGCCACTCGGATCAAATCCTGCAATTGTTAGTATATAAGGTCTTGTAGCTGTCATGCTTATCTATAAATTTCTGCTCCTGTTGCTTTAAATTCTTTTGATTTTTCTTCCATACCTTTTATTAGTAATTTTTCTTGTTCCTCGCTAAAGTTCCTGATATCCTGTGTAATTTTCATGGAACAGAAATGAGGACCACACATAGAACAGAAATGAGCAATCTTAGCTGCATCAGCAGGCAGGGTTTCATCATGAAAGGAACGGGCAGTATCGGGATCTAATGATAAATTAAATTGGTCTTCCCAGCGAAACTCAAATCTGGCTTTACTTAGAGCATTGTCGCGATATTGTGCACCGGGGTGCCCCTTTGCCAGATCTGCTGCATGTGCAGCAATTTTGTATGTAATTACACCATCTTTTACATCTTTTTTATTTGGTAAACCAAGGTGTTCTTTTGGAGTCACATAGCAAAGCATGGCCGTTCCATACCATCCAATCATTGCAGCACCAATTGCAGAAGTAATATGATCATATCCAGGCGCAATATCAGTTGTTAACGGGCCCAATGTATAAAATGGTGCTTCATTACATTCTTTAAGTTGTTTTTCCATGTTTTCTTTAATCAGGTGCATTGGTACATGGCCGGGGCCTTCAATCATCACTTGTACATCATGTTTCCATGCAATTTTTGTTAATTCGCCAAGTGTTTCTAATTCTGCAAATTGTGCAGCATCATTTGCATCGGCAATAGAACCGGGGCGCAAACCATCTCCTAATGAAAAACTTACATCATAAGCTTTCATAATAGAACAGATTTCTTCAAAATGTGTGTAAAGAAAACTTTCTTTATGATGTGCTAAACACCATTTTGCCATAATACTACCACCTCTTGAAACAATTCCGGTTAACCTTTTGGATGTGAGTGGAATATAACGCAGTAATACCCCGGCATGAATTGTAAAATAATCTACCCCTTGTTCTGCCTGTTCAATCAATGTATCTTTAAAAATTTCCCAGGTTAAATCTTCTGCTTTACCATTTACTTTCTCTAATGCCTGATAAATTGGTACTGTTCCTACAGGTACCGGACTGTTTCTTATGATCCATTCTCTGGTTTCATGAATATTCTTTCCGGTTGATAAATCCATTAAAGTATCGCCTCCCCAGCGGCAACTCCATACTGCTTTATCTACCTCCTCTTCAATAGAAGAAGTAACAGCAGAATTACCAATATTGGTATTTATTTTAACTAAAAAATTACGTCCTATTATCATCGGTTCACTCTCAGGATGGTTAATATTGGCAGGTATAATAGCTCTGCCAGCTGCCACCTCATCTCTAACAAATTCAGGCGTTATTTTTTTTATTGGCATTCCTGCACCAAAACTATTACCTGCATGTTGTTGATTAAGCAATACATTATTTTGCCTTTCCTCTATTTGCTGGTTTTCACGAATTGCTATGTATTCCATTTCTGGAGTAATAATACCTTTTCGTGCATAATGTAATTGGGTTACATTCCTGCATGCCTTTGCTTTATATGGTTTTCGAATATGTTGAAATTGCAGACTTTTCAGATCCGGATTATTTAATCGCTGTCTACTATATTCCGATGAGAAATCGTTTAATAACTCTACATCACCGCGTTCAGTGATCCATGATTCTCTTATACGGGGTAATCCCTTTCTTATATCAATTTCTATTGCAGAATCGGTATAAGGGCCGCTGGTATCATAAAC
>JAGWPI010000266.1 GCA_028877005.1 Bacteroidota bacterium
AAGCAAAAGAAATTCAGATTGGTTTTGTTGCTTTGAGCAAAAAAGGAGAATATGGTGGCTATGGCTTACAAAAAGGATTTAATTATGCTATCTGTTTTGCTGATGATAAAAATTTTTTAGAAGATGCTAAATTTATTTTACCTTAAATGAAACTACTTGAAATTGCTGTTTTTTCTATTGAATCTGCATTTATTGCTGCAAGTGCCGGTGCTAATAGGATTGAATTATGTGAAAATTATGAAAATGGTGGCACTACACCATCCTTTGGTTATTTAAAAACAGTACGCAAAGCAATTGATGTTCCACTTTTTGTAATGATATGCCCTAGAGCTGGTGATTTTGTATACTCAGAATCAGAATTTAATGCCATGAAGGCAGATATACAATTATGCAAACAAATAGGTTTTGATGGAGTTGTGTTGGGAATTTTACTGCCTGATGGCCATATTGATATTAAAAGAACCCTACAATTGGTTACACTTGCCTACCCCATGGAGGTAACCTTTCATAGAGCCTTTGACCGCTGCATTGCGCCATTAGAAGCATTAGAACAAATAATTTCATGTGGTTGTCAACGTATTTTAACAAGTGGCCAGCATTTAACCGCACTAGAAGGAAAAAACTTGATAAAACAACTTATTGTTGCAGCCGACAACCGCATTAAAATAGTACCGGGTGGCGGCGTAAGAAGCAAGAATATTGCTGAATTAATGTTATTTACGCAAGCAGATGAAGTGCATAGCAGTGCTAAACAAACAATTGCCGCCGCCACTAATTTTTGGGTTGAAGCAATGCATGACCGTAAGGAAAAAATAATTGCAGATACAAAAGAAATAAACGAAATGCTATCAATATTACATCAGCTATAAAATAAAATAGTATCAAAAAATTATAGCACTAAATCATAAGGTAATGCAGTAGACAAACCCATCCAATTCCAATCACCAATTACCCAAAAATTTGATGTAGGAAACACATATCCAGATTGATTAATTGAAATATTGTTAGAAAATATAATGTAGGAATAACTTTCTGAAAATGCACTCAAAAAAGGATTAAAACCATTGTTTCTTTCATCTAAAGCCCAAGCATCAACTCTTCTATACTTTATTTGAAGTATATATTGAGCTGCTGAAAGTATAGCTACACCTGATTGCTTTTTTTGTAAGAAATTACTAAGCTTATTTTGAGTGCCATTTAATTGAACATCTACAAATTTTTTCTTTACAATATTGTTACCTTCTTTAACGGATTGAATACCGGTGGTATTTTTTTTATTATTAACAGCTTCAGAATAGCCAAGATCATTTTCAAAAATGCGTTTAATAAATTGAACAGAAAATCCATGTTGTTGTAAACTATCATTGAATAAACTCTTCCAAAAAGCTACTTGACTGGTTGCATAATTTTTTTTGCGATTTTCATGCCATTTATTAATAATATCGATACTTTTAGAATGAAGTGGTTTAAATGCAACTGTAGCATCATAAACCATATCACCATTCTTGTTCATTTTAAAATCATCTAAATTTATGATTAACAAATAACCTAGTGCTTCATTGCTTACCAATAAAGGTCCATCTGCTTTTACATCTAAAATTTGCGTTGAGTCATTCCACTTAAAATGTAAAATATCCGAATTTAATATTTCACATTGTGATGCATAAGCAGAATGACCCATAAAGAAATTTTGAAATAGTTGAAACCATTCATTGCCTTTTGCAATACCGGAACCAATCCAGCCTAGCATAAAAATGGTATCTTCACGTGCCATTTCAAAATGAATTTGAGCCGGAATTTTTTGCAAATTAATATGGTAAGATAAAGTTTCAAAGCCCATTTTTGTAGCTATTAAATCTGCTTCTACACTATTTAAATTATTGAATTCAAATTTCCCGGAAGTGTCTGTAATAGCAAGTTGGGTAGATTGATTTATGTAAACATACACCCCATTTAAAGGTTGTTGCGTTAAGGCATCTGTTACCACTCCTTTAATTGTGGTGGCATTAACTGCAGTACTGCTTATTCCTGCCATTAGGCATATAATGATAATTATTTTCATATAACAATTTGAGCATAAAAACAAATTGAGTATTTATCACTGTTACTGTAAGCTAAATCTGAAAAAGCAGATTTATCAGGTTAATATAGCATGCGTACTTTAATAGTTTCCTTTACTTCCTTTAATAAAGCAGCAGCTTGAGCAGATAATTTTTTATCAACATCTAAAACCACGTAGCCAATTGAATCATTTGTCTTTAAGTATTGGCCTAAAATGTTAATATGATGGCTTGATAAAGCACTATTTATGGCACTTAATACACCCGGTTTATTTTTGTGAATATGCAAAATACGGTGTGCACCTTCTACTGGAGGTAAACTAATAGCCGGCACTGTATGAGAGCCGTTTGTAATACCACGTTCCAAATAATTAAACAATTTTACACTAACATCTTCTCCAATATTTTCTTGGGCCTCTTCAGTAGAACCACCAATATGTGGTGTTAGAATTACATTTGATAAACCTTGTAATGGAGATTCAAAATGATCACCACTTTTTTCAGGTTCCCAAGGAAAAACATCAATAGCAGCACCACCAATAGTACCGGATTGTATTGCATCAGCCAATGCTTTTAAATCTACCACTTCACCCCTAGCATAATTAATTAGAATAGAGCCGGGTTTAAAATTTTTAATCATTGCTCTGGTAATCAAATTTTTTGTTTGATGGGTTTCCGGCACATGAAGTGTAATAATATCTGCTAAACCAACCAACTCCTTCATACTTTTACAAGCAATAGCATTCCCCAATGGCAACTTGGTTTCAATATCATAAAAACGCACTTTCATGCCCATGGCCTCTGCTAGTACACTTACTTGTGAGCCAATATTACCATAACCAATAATACCCAGGGTTTTTCCACGCAACTCATAGCTACCCTTTGATTCTTTTAACCAAATTCCGGCATGTGCAGCTTTATTTTTATCCGGAATTCTTCTGATAAGCATAATAGACAGTGCTATAACTAATTCTGCTACGCTTCGTGTATTGCTATATGGCGCATTAAATACAACCACACCATTTTCTGTGGCAGCTTTCAGGTTTACCTGATTAACGCCAATACAAAAACAACCAATGGCTTGTAATTTAGTGGCAGCTTTTAATACATTCTCGGTAATTTTTGTTTTAGAACGAATACCTAATAAATGCACATTTTTAACAGCATCTATCAATTGTTCCTCGCTTAAAGCACCATTCAATTTTTTTACATTTATGTAACCACTTTGCTTAAAATATTGTACTGCTTTATCACTAATATTTTCTAACAGCAGAATGTTAATTTTTTCTTTTGGATAACTAGTGGGGTTCGTTGTTTGCTTGCTCATGGCTGCTAAATTAATTCATATTCTCCAAATTAAAAGTTGAAGTAAACTTTACTTTTGTTTTTGGTTAACGAAATTCGATGTATTATACTTTATATTTGCGCCTTTTGAAACTATAAGGCATGCACAAATTATTGATTCTCTCATTACTTTTTACTTTCCTCATTTCTTCTTGTAAATCACAACAAGAAAAAAAAGTTGTAGAAAAGTCTATTGCTCCCATAACTTTTCATTTTGATACACTTTCTCAACAGCAGAAAGCAGCATATGCAGATGCCATTTATCCGTTATATAAAAAAGACTTGTTAGATAAAGGATTCAATGGTGCTATATTAATGGCAAAAAATGGAGAAGTTGTGTTTGAAGATTATCATGGTTTTTACAACTTTAAAAACAATGAAAAAATAACACCTGATGATCCTTTTCATTTGGCATCTATATCAAAAACTTTTACTGCTATGACCCTACTTCGTTTGTGGGAACAAGGCAGGATTCAATTAACAGACACCTTACAGAAATTTTTTCCCAATTTCCCTTATCTCAATATTACCGTAACCGATTTATTATCGCACAGAAGTGGTCTTCCCAATTATGTTTATTTTATGGATGAAAAAAAGGCTGTAGTTTCTTATACACGGAATAAAAGGGGAAAAAGAATTAAAATTGTGCATTTGGTGCCTTCCGGTAATGAAGTAAAGGGTTTTCAAACTAACCAAGATGTACTGAATTATATGATAACTTATAAACCGGCCATACTATCTCTTCCCAATAAAAAATTTCATTATTGTAATACCAACTATGCTTTATTGGCTTTAATTATTGAGAAAATAACTAAAATGCCATTTCCAAAATATATGAAAGATAGTGTATTTACTGTATTAGGTATGCACCATACTTTTGTATTTAATATTGCAGACACCAACCAATACATACCTTCCTATCAACCAAATAAGACGCCTTTTAAATTAGAAAAATTAGACTGCATTTACGGCGATAAAAATGTGTACAGTACAGTAAGAGATATGCTTTTATGGGATAGGGCGCTATATGAAGGAAGCTTTATTAAACCACAAACAATTAATATGGCTTTTGAACCAAGAAGCCTTGAAATTAAATCAAATCACAATTATGGTTTGGGATGGCGTATGTTATTAGATGGCACTAATGGCCCCATTATTTACCATAACGGATGGTGGCATGGAAATAATACAGTTTTTACCCGATTAATCAATGATACAGCTACTTTAATTATATTAGGGAATAAATATAATCGTAATATTTATAGTGCAAGAAAGATGACCTCAGTATTCTCCGGGCAATCAGATACCTCTAGGATTGAAGAATAAAGTTAAGTTTCTAAAAATTGATTCATATCAGAAAATTTATTTAGTGCCGTAGGTTAAATGAAATTATAATACTTTCGGTATTGAATTAACATGAATTTTCGCCCATTACTTATAATTATCTTTATTTTTTGTTTTGTTGCAGTTTCTGCCCAACAAAGGCCTTATTATACACAATATATTTTAAATAATTTTATTATTAATCCTGCAGTTGCAGGTATAGAAAATTAC
>JAGWPI010000267.1 GCA_028877005.1 Bacteroidota bacterium
AATGCCAATGGTAAATTATTAAACCCCCAGAAAAGATGGGGTGGATTAATGCGTGCAATTGATCAAACTGATTTTGAAACCAATAATATTCAATATGTTCAATTTTGGATTCAGGATCCATTTATTAAATTACCCAATAGTACGGGCGGCCAATTAATGATAGATTTTGGTAATGTAAGTGAAGATATTTTAAAAGATGGGAAACGATTTTATGAAAATGGTTTAAATACACCAACATCGCCTGCTGCAATAGATAGTAGTACAACATGGGGTAGAGTACCTGTTAATCCCATTCAGGTTACTAATGCATTTAGCAATAACCCCAGTGATAGGGTATATCAAGATGTTGGATTTGACGGATTGGATAATGATGGGGAAAGAAGAAAGCGTACTGATTATCTTTCTAAAATGGCAGCTAATTTTGGAACAAATTCACCAATATATCAACGTGCCATTCAAGACCCTTCTAATGATGATTACAAATGGTATCGCGATCCTAGTTTTGATGCAAGCGGTGCCGGTATTTTAGAACGATATAAAAATTTTAATAACCCACAAGGTAATTCACCCATTGCAACAGGAACTTCTCCATTTTCTCCTGCTGCTACTTTATATCCCGATAATGAAGATTTAAATCATGACAATACTTTAAATGAAGATGAAGAATATTTTGAATATCAAATAAACCTAGCACCCGGTATGGATGTAGGTGTTACTAAATATATATCTGATAAACGTGTTGTTCCGGTTACATACGCAGACGGAACCACAGGAACAGAAAATTGGTATTTGTTTAGAGTGCCATTGAGTGATTATGCCAGCAAAACCGGTCAAATACCCGATTTTAAATCTATTCAATTTATGAGAATGTATTTAACCGGATTTCAAGACTCGGTTGTATTACGTTTTGCTAAATTAGAATTGGTTCGTAACCAATGGCGTCAATTTACTTTTAATTTAGATACTACCGGCTCTTATACACCCATAGATACTAGTACTATTTCCTTTAATACACTTGCCGTAAATTTAGAAGAAAATAGTAGCCGAACACCCGTTAACTATGTTATACCGCCAGGTATACAGCGTGTACAACAATTAAGTAATAATGGAATTAATATTTTGCAGAATGAGCAATCACTGAGTTTACAGGTTGGTCATCTTACACCCGGCAATGCCAGAGCAGTATTTAAAACTTTGCCAAATTATGATATGCGTTTATATGGACGAATGCTAATGTTTGCGCATGTAGAAGCTGCTCCTAATACTGCTTTGCAAGATAATCAGCTTAACTTAGTTGTGCGAATTGGACAAGATTATTTAAATAATTATTACGAGATAAAAGTACCTTTAAAAGTTACCCCGCCCGGTAATTATTCGCCTGCATCTGATACCGTTGTTTGGCCTACACAAAATAACCTTGATTTTGATATTCAAACATTAATTAATTTAAAATTACAGCGGAATAATAGTGGTGCTTCCGTTAGTACTATATATAGGCAAATTATTGGAGATAAAACTTTTTCAGTAATGGGTAATCCTAATATAGGTGGCGTAAATGCTTTTTTAATTGGGGTAGAAAGTGCCAGCACCAATACTACTCCTTTAAGTGCAGAAGTATGGGTAGACGAATTAAGATTATCTAATATAAATGAAAAGGGTGCCTATGCAGCTGTAGGTAGAGTTGATATTGGTTTGGCGGACTTAGGTAAAATGTCTGTTTCAGGCAGTATGCACACAGCCGGTTGGGGTTCATTAGAATCACATATTGGGCAACGGGCATTAGATAACTTTACGCAGTTTGATGCCTCTATTGCCATTGATGCGGGTAAATTATTACCAAAGAGTACCAGGCTATCAGTGCCGGTATTTGCCAGCTTTGATAAAACTATAAGTTCACCAAAATATGATCCATTTGATTTGGATATTACCTTATCTCAAAAACTAAGCGCTGCGCAAACAAAAGCTAGGCGTGATTCTATTAAAAATGCAGCAATAGATCAAACAACTATTAAAACCATCAATTTCACCAATGTTCGTATAATGCCTAAAGGAAAAGTGCATTTGTGGAGTTTAAGTAATTTTGATGTGAGTTACTCATATACTCAAACAGTACAAAATAACCCTACAACATTGCTCAATAATTTAGTAAAATGGCGTGCCGGCTTAGGTTATACATATAATGCACCACCTAAATATAAAGAGCCTTTTAAAAAAATGATAAAAGGAAATAGCCAATGGACTTCATTTATTCGAGATTTTAATATTAATCTACGTCCATCACTTCTCAGTTTCAGGGCTGATATTAATCGTCAGTTTGGACAATTTATTCCACGAATAATTAATACCGATCAACAACAAAGCAAAGTATTATTGGTAGATACAACGTATAATAAATATTTTACTTTCGATAAATATTATAATTTTAGATGGGATGTTGCCCGTTCAGTTAATTTAGATTTTTCTGCCACTAGTTTTGGAAGGGTAGATGAACCTTATGGCATGATTAATACCAAAGCCAAAAAAGATTCTGTATGGCAAAATTTTGTAACCGGTGGACGAACAACATTATACCAACAAAGGGCTAGCGCAACTTATACTTTACCACTTGCTAAATTTCCATTTACTAATTGGATAGCGGCTCGATATAGTTATGCTACCACGTATAACTGGATAGCGGCAAGTTTATTGGCTGTTTCTTTAGGTAATACCTTAGAAAATAGTCAGCAAAATAATTTAAATACACAGTTCGATTTTACCCGGTTATATGCCAAATCAAAATGGTTACGAAATTTAGATTATCGGCCCCCTCCGCCACCTAAACAATTTTTTAATAACCAAACCGGTAAACCTGTTAGTAGCCCTAATGGCACCAATGCTAATCCGTTAGGCATTACTTTGCCTTCTCGCGAGGAAGCCATTACAGATACCTCAGGCAATAGGTTACATGGTAAAAAGAAAAGAATAGCTTTAAGAAAATGGCGACAACAAAGACGTGATTATAGAACAGCCCTTCGGTTACAGCAGGCTAATCAACCTACACAAATTAATGGCGCAATAAGGGCAGCCGGACATTTATTAACAATGGTAAAAAATGTTTCAGTTAATTATGGTGAAAATTACAATAGTCGTGTGCCCGGCTGGTTAGGAACAACAACTGCATTTGGACAAGATATGAAAACCATGCAGCCCGGATTGGATTATGTATTTGGAAGGCAGCCGGATAGTGGCTGGCTAAATCGTAAAGCAGCTCAGGGATTAATTACCAGAGATAGTACTTTTAACTATCTGTATCAACAAAATTTTGAACAAAAGCTAGGTTTAACTGCACAATTAGAGCCCATAAGAGAATTTAGAGTAGACGTAAGTTTAAATAAAAGCTTTTCCAAAAATTATAGTGAGCTATTTAAAGATACTACCGGTTTAGGATTGCCGCAGCAACATTTGAATCCTTATGCTGCAGGTGGTTTTAGTGTTTCTTATATTGCTTTTGGTACTTTGTTCCGAAAAACAAATCCAAATGAATTGTCTTCTACTTTTCTTCAATTTGAAAATAACCGACAAATTATTTCAAAACGTGTAGCAAATCTTAATCCTTATTGGAAACAAAATCCAACTTTTACTTCCGATGGTTTTGCTTCAGGGTATGGTCGTTATTCGCAAGATGTATTAATTCCTGCGTTCCTTTCAGCATATACCAAAAAAGATCCATCTACTTTCCCTTTAATGAAAGGGGCAGGTTCGGGTATTAGGTCTAATCCATTTAGTGGTATTCTACCCAAACCCAACTGGCGGTTAAGTTATACCGGATTAAGTAAAATACCTGCATTAGCTAAAATATTTACAGCCATTAATATTACACATGCTTATTCTGCTACTTTAAGCATGAATAGCTTTTCAAGTGCATTATTATATCAGGATCCTTTTCGGTATGGTGCGCCAGGTTTTATTGATACATTAAGTGGTAATTATATACCTTATTATTTGGTCCCTAACATTACCATGCAAGAGCAGTTTGCCCCTTTATTAGGTATTGAAGTTACAACTACCAAACAATTAAGTTTAAAATTAGAATATGCTAAAAGCCGGCAACTAAGTTTAAGTTTAATTGATTATCAGTTAAGTGAAACCAATAGTACACAATGGACAACGGGGTTTAATTGGCGTAAGCGCGGTTTACGATTACCATTTAAGTTACCGGGTATGAAAAATTCTAAATTGCAGAATGATTTAACTATTAAACTTGATTTGTCATTTAGAAACGATGCCACTAGTAATAGCCGGATTGATCAATCTACTGCTTATGGTACAGGTGGACAACAAGTTGTTATCATTCAACCGGCTATTGATTATGTATACAATAACCGTATTAATCTTAGATTATTTTTTGATCAGCGAAGAGTTACACCTTATATTTCAACAGCAGCACCTACTATTGTTACCAGAGCAGGTGTTTTAGTAAGGGTTTCATTAGCCCAATAATTTCTTTTGTATAATCATCATTTTAAATTTTCATTAAAATAGGTAAATATTACGCTCATTTTTTGTAGTATGTTGGTACCCACTAAAATTCTAGTTACTTTCATACATCAGATGATATGATGTATACAATAATACCTATAAAAAAAAATTCGCTTAGTGATGCAGTTGCTGAAAAGCTGCAACAACTAATTACTACTGGTAAGTTTAAAGTTGGCGATAAATTACCTTCAGAACCGGAATTGATGGAATATTTTTGTGTTGGACGTTCTACTATTAGAGAGGCCATTCGTATACTTTCCTATTCAGGAATTTTAAAAGTTCAGCAAGGTATAGGTACATTCGTGGCCTTACAAAATGGTACATCTATTCCATGGTATCATAGATTACAGTCTGCTCATGGTGAGGAAATAAATGAAGTAAGGCAGTTATTAGAATTGAAAATTGCTGAAAAAGCAGCTATTCACAGAACAAGCCGACAAATTATTTGCATGCGTAAACATTTGCGTGAACGCTATAAAGCTGCTATTGCAAACGATATTTTAAAATGTATTGATGCTGATATTGCATTTCATATGGCAATTGCTGATGCATGTAATAATGAAATTTTATGTGATTTGTACAAAACAATTGCTGCACGCCTAAAAACCTTTTTTCAAGAAATATTTGATGATACAGAACAGTTTTTATGTAAGCAAGAACTACATGAGCAGTTATTGCAAAGTATTATTAATAAAGATGTGCAAATTGCACGAGAATGTTCAGCTAAAATTACTCACCTAGAAAAAATAATGTAATTAATTATTATATATTATATGATGATATGTATTATAAACAAAAAGAATGTATGAAGTTATATTTTGTAAAATTTTTTTCTTGGTATATTTTATTTTCTCTAACAGTTTTACATTTTACTTATGCTCAGCAGCCATTGCTATTAAGTGATGCAGTACATACAGGTTTAAATAATTTTCAAGCCATTAAAGCCAAACAACATTTCTTAAATGCATCAAATTATTTACTGCAAAATGTAAAAAATGATTATTTGCCCAATGTAGTAGCAAGTGTACAACAAAATTATGGCACTATTAATGGCTTATATGGTCCTGCAGCACCTTATGGTACTTTAGGTGTATCATCTTCTGGGCCAGTATTTAATAGTCAAGAGTGGAATGCAGCATTTGGTTCTATATATTTAGTTTCTACCAACTGGGAGGCATTTACATTTGGTAGAAAACAATCCCGAATATCTGCCTTTTATGCACAAGTGCAAACAGATTCTGCAGATGTTGAACAAGAAAAATTTATTTTAAGTGTAAAAGTAGCGGGCGCTTATTTTAATTTGTTAGCTGCTCAAGGTTTATTAAATGAAGCTCAGGCAAATGTAAATAGGGCAGATACATTTAGGAACGTAGTAATGGTTAGAACTTTGAATGGCCTTAATCCGGGTGTAGATTCATCTATTGCTAATTCAGAATTGGCCAACGCAAGATTACTATTAATTGATGCTATTTCAAATAAACAACAGGCAGAAAGTGTATTAGGGCAGTTACTTGTTCAAACGCCTGTATCTTATCAATTAGATACCACTTTTTTTAGTAATATCCCATCTTCTTTTGCTTCAACATTTAATCCCATTAATAATCCACAAATAAAATATTTTAATACTAAAATTCATCAAAGCGAAAAACAAACTGTAGCTATTCAAAAAAGTATTTTACCGGGTATAAACTTGTTTGGTATTTTTCAAACCCGCGGTTCCGGTTTTGGAACGCAGTATAACGCATCTTTACCCGGCAATTATTCTAAAAATTATTTTGATGGAATAACGCCGTTACGTTCAAATTATATAGCGGGTATATCACTTGCCTTTAATATAATGAGTATTTCTAAAATAAAGCAACAAATAAATGCGCAAAAAGAAATAACAGAAGCTTATAAACAAGAATATAATCAAACATTTACTCAATTAGAAAATAGTTTATTGTTGGCCGATGAACGAATACAAAATACATTACAAAGTTTTTATGAAGTGCCTATTCAATTAAAAGCAGCTCGCGATGCTTTTTTACAAAAAAAAGTACTTTATGAAAATGGGTTAGCCACTATTATAGATTTACAACAGGCTTTGTACATTGTAAATAGAGCGGAAACATCTGCCAAATTAGCCGGTATAAATGTGTGGCAGTCACTACTTTTAAAAGTAGCAGCATCTGGCGACTGGGATTTACTATGGCAACAAATTAAATAACTTATTATCATATTTATACACGCTGTCTCATGAATTTAATAAGAACTGCATTAAGAAAGCCTATTACAATATTGGTGTTAGTAGCAGGTTTATTCTTTTTTGGTATTAGAGCCATACAAACTATTAAAATTGATATATTTCCTGATATTGATTTGCCTGTTATTTATATTTCTCATCCGTATGGTGGTTTTACGCCTGATCAAATGGAGGCTTATTTTGGTAAAAATTATGTAAATTTATTATTGTATGTATCCGGCGTAAAAAGTATAGAAACAAAAAATATTCAAAGTCTTACTTTAATTAAGCTTACTTTTTATGAGGGTACCAATATGGCTCAGGCTGCTGCGGAGGTAACTGCTTTTAGTAATAGGGCTCAAACTATTTTTCCTCCAGGAACAAATCCGCCATTTATTATACGATTTGATGCTTCTACTTTACCTGTAGGACAATTGGTACTTAGCAGTAAAACGCGAAGTAATAATGAACTACAAGACTTAGCTAATGTATACATTCGGTCAGGATTTAGTTCAATTCCGGGATTGGTTTCGCCTGCACCATTTGGTGGTAATGCCCGTACCGTTGTAATAAAAGCTGATCCTATACTTATGCGTGCACATAGCATAACACCCGACCAGCTTGTGGCAGCACTACGTGTTAATAATTTATCTATTCCTTCCGGTAATGTACGCATTGGTGAAAAAAATTATTTTACCCCCATTAATGCTACCATTAAAAATGTAAAAGATTTTGAAAATATTCCTTTATATACCGGCACTGCAGAAAATATTTACATAAAAGATGTAGCAACTGTAGAAGATGGTGCAGATGTTACAGTGGGTTATGTATTGGTAAATGGTAAACGTTCTGTTTATCTTCCTATTACAAAATCTGCTAGTGCATCTACTTGGGAAGTAGTACAAAATTTAAAAAAGGCATTGCCTCGTTTTCAATCTTTATTGCCGGAAGATGTGCATTTAAGTTATGAATTTGATCAATCTACTTATGTTATTAATTCTGTTAAAAATTTATTGAGCGAAGGAATTATTGGAGCTGTTTTAACCGGGCTAATGGTATTATTATTTTTAGGCGATCCACGTGGGGCATTTATTGTTATTTTAACTATACCCACTTGTATTATTTCAGGTGTTTTATTCCTTTCACTATTTCATCAAACCATCAATATAATGACGTTGAGTGGTCTTTCTTTGGCTATTGGTATTTTAGTAGATGAATCAACCGTAACCATTGAAAATATTCACCAACATTTAAGTATGGGTAAGCCCAAAGCTTTAGCTGTATGGGATGCCTGTCAGGAAATTGCATTTTCAAAATTGCTTATTCTTTTCTGCATTTTAGCTGTATTTGCACCGGCATTTACTATGCATGGTATTCCCGGTTCTTTATTTTTGCCTTTGGCATTGGCAATTACATTTGCTATGATAACATCATATGTAATGTCGCAAACATTAGTGCCTGTATTGGCTAATTGGTTCATGAAGAATGAATATTTGCATCATTCCTCTAAAACGGTCCTTTTAAAAAAGAAACCTATTTCAGATGCAGCAATAATGAAGCGTGCTGATATTACACCTGAATCTGAAAGTAATACCTTACAGCAGAAAGAAATTTTAGCTACACGTACCGATTTTAATAATGACGGAGTCATTACTCGTTTTGATATATTCAGAGCTCGGTTTACGAAATTTTTAAATAGATTATTGCCATATAAAAAAGGGATAACCATTATTTATATAGCGGTTTCTGTAGTATTAGCAATAGCATTATTAACATTAATAGGTAGAGACATATTACCTAAAGCAGATATTGGTCAATTTCAATTACGTATTAGAGATGAAGATGGAACGCGCATTGAGAAAACAGAGAAAGATGTTCTAACTATTTTGAATGTATTAAATAGCATTGTTGGTAAAGAAAATGTTTCAATTTCTTCAGCCATGATTGGAATTCATGGTTCACAATTTTCTACTAACCCTATTTACCTTTTCATGGCAGGTCCACAAGAAGCTGTATTGCAAGTTGCCTTTAAAGAGGGCTACAAAGTAGATATGGATACATT
>JAGWPI010000015.1 GCA_028877005.1 Bacteroidota bacterium
AAAGACACCTTGAAAAAGTTACTGATTTATTGTTTACCATTGATAATGATATCCTGTTCTAATCATTCATCAGACTCTCAGGCAATGCAGGCAAAAATTGACAGTCTTCAAAAGCAAGTGAATAAAAGTTACAAACCGGGGTTGGGTGAATTTATGTCGGCCATTCAGGTACATCACGCCAAATTATGGTTTGCCGGCACCAATCAAAACTGGGAATTAGCCAATTTTGAAATTCATGAAATAATGGAAGCCATAGATGATATTCAGCAATATTGCACAGACAGGCAGGAATCGAAAGAAGTGGTGATGTTACAACCTGCAATAGATAGTTTAAATAAAACCATTGCGTCAAAAAACAAATTGGCTTTTAAAAGCAGTTTTATTTTTTTAACACAAACCTGCAATAATTGTCATAAAGAAGTACATTACAATTTTAATGAAGTGGTTATTCCTACCACGCCACCCTTTAGCAATCAGTTATTCACCACGCCTAAACCATAAAAAGCTACAAACCTCATAAGCCGGATTCTGTTTCTACACTATCATTTATCTGCGATAAACATTACTGTTTACCTGTTGCTGCCTACCCTGAGCCTTGAACGAGCAGCTCTCAAAACGGCTCTATATGTGGCATTGCAGCACCCAAGGTTTACCCCTTGCTACCGTTACCGATAACAAGCGTGAGCTCTTACCTCACGTTTTCACCCTCATCTTGTTAAAAACAAGACAGTTATTTTCTGTGGCACTGTCTCTCACCTACTGGTGGCCGGCTATTCACCGGTGGGTTGCTCTATGCTGTCCGGACTTTCCTCCCTGATATAACAAGGCGATAGTGCGGGTTTGTAGCCAAATGTAAAGTTATTATAAATTATTTTGCAAGAAGGCTAAACTTAAAGCCCATGCTTCTTTCGCTGCTTTTGGATGATAGCTTGACCTTTCATTACAATGAAACCCATGTTCGGCATAAGAAAAAATAACATTGGCATAAGGCTTATCTGTATTTATAAAAGCTTGTTCTACCTCTTGTCGGTGAGCAGCACTAATATGTGTATCTTTTCCACCATAGAAAAAAAGTTGAGGTCCATGTACTTCTTGTATTCTTTGAACCAGGGTTTGCATACCGCCACCATAAAATGAAATACCTGCAGCTAAAGGAAGTATTATATTGGCTAATAATGCCACACGGCCTCCTAAACAAAAACCTATCGAAGCTATTTTTTGGGTGTTCACATTTTGTTGGTTTTGCAACCAATGATAGGCTGCTTGTATATCAATCGTTAATTGCTCTACAGAAAGTGCTTGAAAGTGAGGGGCTATAACACTAAAATCGTCATACCCTGTAGCAAAACCGGGATCTGCGGTTCTATGGTATAACTCAGGGGCTATAACCATATAACCTTCTTCCGCTAACCGTTGTGCAACATCTTGAATATGATGGTTTACACCAAATGCTTCTTGAAATAATAAAATACCAGGCAAGGAATTGTTAGTAGCAGGATGGGCTATAAATGCCTGCATAGTAGTACCATCACTTACCGGTAAAGTAATAAAATCGGTTATCATTTTTTAGTATTTAATATTGAAAATAAATTTCTGTTGCACCATAACCATAACGAGGATGATATTGGTTTACAAAAGTTTTAACCTCATTTTTTGTTTTTAAAATAGCATGAATTTCATCACGCAATTTACCACTACCTACTCCATGAATAATAATAAGTGAAGGCTGCCGATGGGCAACAGCTAAATAGTACCATTTTTCAAATTCTTTTAATTGATACATTAAAATATCATAATTGCTCATATCCCGCCAATTATCTAACAACTTTTCCATATGCAAATCAACTTCTGAACGAGGAGGTGCCAGATTTTCGCGAATTTTTTTGGCCTCATACACTTTAAAGTTTTTAGCTGCTAAACCGGATAACTCAAATTTTTCGTTATCAGAAGCTTTATCAGGATAAGTTTGAAATAACAGATATTCAATAACAGATTGATTGTTACTTTTTAATGCTTCTATTTTAAGAAATAATTGTTTCGATTTTATTTTAACTGACGTTTCAAAATGTGGTGCCTTGCTTTTTTGCGGATTTTGCAAAAAAAAGGTAAGATGAAAAGAAGGCGCATCATTTACCTCTGCAAAATCAATATCATGCAGATAAAAATCATGAAATGACTGAATGCTATTCTTTAATTCAAAGGAAGGATTACCCATAAAATGTTGACTATATTCAAATTGATAGGCTTCCTCAGTTCTATTATTCAAATAAATTTTAAATTTTTCAACAATTTCATCGTTAAACTCATCAAAAGTAAATACCGGTAACAAAGAAAGCCAAACCCCGTCGGCCACTTTGGCTTTATTGGGTACAGGTTTTTCCTTGGGTATTTGATCAATATATTTTTTGGGAGAACCCTTAGTAGATTGCTCAATTTTTTGTTTATTAAACCGATAAAAATATGGAAAATCAATCTGATCGTTATAAGCAGGAAATTGAACCCCACGTACCTCAATTAGTACCATTTTATCATTAATAATTTCAACTACTTTACCCGATTCGTGGTTGTGCAACACAATGATTTCATCACCTATCTGATATTTCATTTTTTTTCATTTAGCATTCACTACAAATTCGCTATTCCATTTAAAATAAAGAAATGGGAATAGCAAACACAAATTTACAAAATCTATGTGGCAAGGTTTTGATAAAAATTGTTTCAAAAAAAATGAACCAATTTTACGAATAAAGTAAGTTTAATTCAAACTTCTAAAGTCAACAGGTACTAGTTTACTTACACCGGGCTCTTGCATGGTTACGCCATAAATTACATCTACGGCACTCATGGTTTGTTTGTTGTGCGTAATTAAAATAAATTGAGAATTTCCGCTAAATTGTTTAATCATTTGTGTAAACTTGGTAACATTGGCATCATCTAATGGAGCATCTACCTCATCCATAATACAAAATGGTGCAGGTTTAATTAAGTAAATGGCAAATAATAATGCAGTTGCTATTAAAGTTTTTTCACCGCCACTTAATTGAGTAATTGAGGATGGCCGCTTTCCTTTAGGCTTGGCCATAATCTCAATACCTGTTTCTGCTAAATTTTCCGGATTTTCTAACACCATATCGCAGGTATCTTCATCAGAAAATAAAGACTTGAAAACTTTTTGAAAATTATCACGCACTTGATTGAAGGTTTCTAAGAATTGCTGATTAGCTGTACTTTCAACTTCCTGTATGGTTTGCAATAAACTTTCTTTTGCCTGAACCAAATCATTTTTTTGCTCCACAATAAATTCATACCGCTTTTTCATTTCCTGATAAGCTTCAATGGCTGTTGGATTAACTTCTCCAATATTTTCCATTCTTTTACGCATTTTTTCGCTGGTGGCTTGCAACTCTTCTAATGGCATTTCGGTAGTACGGGGTTGTTCTAAAATTTCTTCTAAAGCAATTTTAAATTCTACATCCAATCTTTCTTTCATACCAGCCAGTTGCAACTTTAGTTCATTCAGTTTATCTTTTATTTCCGTTAATAAATGCTCAGCCATTTCGCGTTGTTTGTTTTTCTGGCGTACTTCACTTTCTTTCTCTTGCAAAATATTTCTAATGTTATAATAAGTTTGATCTGCCTCATTCAGTTGCTTTTCATCTGTTTCTTTTTGTTTCATTAAAAGCAATAATTCTTCTTCAATTATTTGAACGGCTAACTTTCCTTCTTCAATTTGAGTAGCTGCATCCATTAATTGTTGGGTATTGTTAGAAATTTGCTTTTGTAGATCATTTAACTGATTTTCTTTAAACTGTAATTCTTGTTGAATGGCATTAATTTTACTTTGCTGACGTGTTAATTGCAGATTAAATTCATTGAACTGAACGGTAGCCAAATTATAATCCTGCTCAGCCATTTGATAATCTTGCTCTATCATGGCCATTTCATTGCCCAATTGTTTCATTTGTTCATTAAGTTCACTCAAATTTTGGCGGGTAGCGGCAATATGTTCTTGTTCATCTTGCATTCTTTGCTCAATTTCCTCTAATCTTTGCCGGGTTTGTTGTTGTGATGCTGTAATATTTTCTATTTTATTTTTAGCAGCAAATACCTGATTAATGAGTTGATTAATTTCATTTTCAGTTGCACGAATGGTTTGTTCTTTTAATTGTTCATTGAAGCCCAATACTTTTTGATGATTGTGCTGAATATCTGCTTTCAACAAATTTACTACTGCTTCCTGTGCCTGAATTTCTTCTTCTAATTTTTCTAAATTTTTGGCGCGACCAATTTTTTTACCCTCGAACAATCCTACACTACCCCCGGTTAGGGTATATTTTCCTTTTACCATTTTCCCCGATTTTTCTAAAATGATAGCATCAGAAACATGTGATTGTTCTAATATATTTTCAGAATCGGCAATGAATACATGGCCCAATAAATAAGTGGCTAGAGATTTATATTGATCATCCACTTCAATAATATCCATTGCTGCTATGGTTTGTGCAGGTTGTGCAATGGAAGTTGAATAGTGTTGAAATTTATCCAACATAAAAAAATTAGCCTTCCCTTTTTGGTGTTGATCTAATAAACGAACTGCTTGCAGACCTTCTTCTAAATTGTTTACAACAAAATAATTTAAATAGGGTTCCAAAACATTTTCAACAGCAGCACGATATTCTTCACGCACGTATATAATATCGGATAAGATGGGGGCTTGATAATTCCATCCGGCATTTTTATGTAAAAATTTAATGCTTTCGGGATAACCCTCCATAGAATCAATTAAACTCTTTAATAAATTATACTCATTTTTACGAGCATCTAACTTTCGACTTTCTTCAGCTAACTGATTACGCAACAATTCCAATTCTTGTTGTGTTGCTAAAATTTGTTGTTTGGTTCTTTCGTGTTGCTCCTGCATTTGTTGCAAATACAGCCTTTTTTCTTCCAGTGTTTGTTCTTTCTGAGTTAACTCAATTTGTAATTGTTGTAATTGTGCTTCTCTATTTTGCTGTTCTGTACTTAATTGTAATTGTGAGCGTTGTAAATTTTGTATAGAAGTGTCTGCAATAGCTACTTTCTTTTCAGCATCAAACTGTGAGCGTTGTATTTGTTGATATTGTTGTCGAAGTTGATCAACGCCGGATCTTTTTTCGTCAAAAGCCTGCCTTTTTTGTTCTACTTCATATTTCAGATTATCTAAACTGGTGTACATATCAGCCAACTTAGTTTCTTCTTCTTTAATTTGAACTTTACTAAACGCCAATGATTCATCAATCCCCTTTAATTGCCCCTCAGCATTCTGGAGAAAATTTTTCAAATTATTTTCTTTCTCTTTCAAAAAAACCAATTTTTGAGAAGCTAGATTTTTATCATTTTCTTTTGTTCGTAATTGTTGTATCAACTCATTAAATTTATATTGCATGCTTTGCAATGCCCTTTCTTTTTCAATAAAGCCTACTTTTTCTTGTTCTAATTCAGCTTCCTGATTGGCTATTTCTGCTTCTAACCTAATTTTTTTATCGGTTTCAAGTTCCTGTTGTTCTTGTAATTCTTTGTAGGTTAGGTTGAAGCCTTCTAATGAAGCCTTGGCTAACTCAACGGCTATAATTTTATATTCTTTTTTTATTTCATAATATTTTTCAGCCTTTTTTGCTTGACTTTCCAATGATTTTAATTGATTGTGGATTTCAAACAATAAATCTTCAATTCTAGCTAAGTCTTGCTCAGTGGCATCTAATTTAGATTTTGCTTCTTTTTTTCGGGTTTTGTAAATAGTTATACCAGCTGCTTGTTCTAACATTCTACGGCGGCTGTTTTCTTTATCTTTAATAATATCATCTACCATTCCCAATTCAATAATGGCATAACTATCGTTGCTAACACCTGTATCTAAAAAAAGATTATGAATATCTTTTAATCGACAAGCCACATCATTTAAGCGATATTCACTATCGCCATTTTTATAAAATCGACGGGTAACTGTAACAGTGCTAAATTCTGTTGGCAATAAATTTCTGGTATTCTCAAAGGTTAAACTAACTTCAGCTAACCCACTAGGGCTGCGAGTTTTAGAGCCATTGAATACTAATGCGTCTAAATTTTCGCTACGTAATGATGAAATTTTTTGCTCACCAATTACCCATCGAATACTATCTATGATATTACTTTTGCCGCATCCATTGGGGCCAATAATTCCGGTTATACCTTCGTCGAAATTTACAATGGTTTTATCGGCAAAACTTTTGAACCCTTTGATTTCTAATGACTTTAATCGCACAGTGATACAATTTTTTAGTACCTGCGAACATAGCTAAAAACCCTTAAAATTGTATACTTTAGAAAATTTTGTGGAGAACTGCTGTTAAAATGAGGAAAAATAAATAACATAACTGCTATAAAAAACCCCACTTTTTTGCAAAATTGCCCAAAAGTGAGGTTTGTGTGATAAGATTTGTAACCTTATTTACCATTTATCTACTTCTTCAGTACCGGCATCATTAACTGATGTTATGGTAGTATCTAAGGTAGAAGATGCTATAATTTCTGGTGCAGCATTATTTTCTGCAACTATAGAAACAACCATATTCTGATCAGTGGAGTCATATCCTTCAGCATCTGGATACTCATGATTAAACGCATCAAAATCAAAATCAGGCATTAAATCTGTCTTAACATAATCAACTGCTTCGCCTAATGCTTTAATAAATTTATTAAAGTCTTCTTTATATAAAAATATTTTATGCCTGTCGTAGCCATTATCATCAAACCGTTTTCTGCTTTCAGTAATTGTTAAATAATAATCGTTGCCTTTAGTAGCTCTTACATCAAAAAAATAGGTTCTTCTTTTTCCGGCCCTGATACGTTTACTATAAACGCTTTCCATTTTTTTTTCATTATTCTCGTACGCCACAGTTGTAAAGATTTTGGTTACTGAATTATTTTGTGCTTGGCAAATATAGTATTGTTTATGAATTACCAAAACTTTATACTTGAAAGGTTTTTAACCCACAAAAGTGTCGGTATTTTTTTCAAGTACTTGTATGCGATACAACTCTGCATAATACCCATTTAATTGCAGTAAACTTTCATGGGTACCTTCTTCAGTTATTTCACCATCTTCTAATACAATTATTTTATCAAATCTAAATGTGGAGAAGATTCGATGTGTAATGATAATCCCTGTTTTATTTTTCAAAAAATTATAGAGGTTGGTAACAATTTCAGTTTCAGTTTTAGCATCTACAGCGCTTAAACAATCGTCAAAAACAATTACTTCGGGTTGTTTAATAAGTGCACGAGCAATGGAAATACGTTGTTTTTGGCCGCCACTTAAAGTTACGCCACGCTCTCCTACCAACGTTTCATATTGTTTGTCAAAACTTAAAATTTCATTGTGTACACTGGCATTTTTTGCTGCTTCCTCTACCAGTGTTTTATTTAATTGGCCTTGTTGGCCAAATGCAATATTATTGGCTATTGTATCGCTAAACAGAAAAACATCTTGCGGAATATAGCTTATTTCTTTTCGAAGTATTTGTAAAGGTATGTCCTGAATATTATGAGAACCAATCATAATTTCGCCTTTATCAGGATTATAAAAATGCAATAATAATTGCGCAATAGTAGATTTACCGCTACCAGTTCTTCCTAATAATAAAATTTTTTGTCCGGCCTTAATTGTTAGATTAAAATTCTTTAAAGCTTGTATACCAGTGTTGGGATAAGTGAAGCTAATATTTTTAAAATGAATATCGCCGGAAACATGTATGGGTTTTAAATTCGGTTTATCTTGTATTTGTGGTGTTGTATGCAAAAATTCATTAATTCTTTTTTGCGAAGCAGCAGCACGCTGAATCATACTGGCCGTCCATCCAATGGCACTTACAGGGAAGGTAAGCATGTTTATATAAATAACAAACTCTAGAATAGTGCCAGCACTAACATTGTATTGGTGGTGAATAAGGTACCATCCGCCAATAGCTATGGTTAATAAGGTGCTGATACCAATTAATAATGTCATAGATGGGAAATAAATGGCTTCTACTTTTGCCAATCCAATTGCATTTTTTTTGTATTCCTCGCTGTTTTTGTCAAAAAAATGCAACATTGATTTTTCTTGAACAAAGGATTTAATAACACGAATACCTGAATACGATTCTTGTGCGGCAGTAGTTAGGTCTGATAGTAGGGCCTGAATTTTCTCACTTTTACGGTTAATAATAGTATTTACATAATATATAGTGATAGCCAAAATGGGTAGAGGCGATAATACATATAAGGTTAGATGCCAATTTGTTTGAAACATAAAATACAAGCTAAAGCCAATAGTAGCAGCAAGATTTATAAAATACATAACAGCCGGCCCTGTATACATCCTTACTCTGCTAACATCTTCTGTAATTCTATTCATTAAATCGCCGGTACTATGTGTTTTATAAAAGGCAGCATCTAACTGTTGGTAGTGATTAAATATTTCATTTTTTTGGTCAAACTCAATATGTCGGCTCATTACAATTATGGTTTGCCGCATTAAAAACATAAAAAAACCACCCACTAATGCCAATAAAAATAAAACCACTGCACTAATAAGAATATTGGTAGAGAAGCTATTATTTTCTGCCTGAATTACTCGTATAAAATGTTGTACTAAAAAATCATAATTAGCAATTCTACTATTTTCGTGAATGGTATTTGCCGCCGTTTTTTGTTGAATTAAATGTTCTGCTTGGTCAACAACAAAGCCTGAAACCTGAGGTGCTAAAATTCGAAAATAGTTGGACAATATAATAAAAAGAATACCTAGTAAAAATCGGGTTTTATACTTCCAAAAATATTTATTGATAACAGATAATTGCTTCATGTGTGGCAAAGATACAAAAAGCCACTTGTTTCTATTTTTTCTGTAAAACCTTGTTTTTAGGTAGATTGAATATAACTATGCAGTTGGTCAATCGTTTCTTTTTGATCGTGAATTGTTTCGTAAATAACATCATTAATTGATACAATACCGCATAAACTATCTGATTGATCAAACACAGGTAAATAGCGGATATTATTATCACTCATCATATGCATGCAACTTTCAATAGAAGTTTCGGGAGTAATATGAGGTAAACCAGTACTCATAATTTCTGCAACTGTAGTTTGTTCAGAATGTTTGCCGGCTAAAATTACTTTACGGGCATAATCGCGTTCTGTAAGTAACCCAATATATTGTTTTTGTTCATTTTGAACAACCACAGAGCCTATGTTTTTGTCGGCCATTAATTTTAAAGCATCAAAAACCAATGTGTTGGTAGGTACACCAATTACAGTAGTACCTTTTCTGTTTAAAATATCTTTTACTTTTTTCATATTTAGAAGCAGTTTATCGGTTATAAAAGCTAATGGAAAATACAATTTAAAAAGGATATGGCAAAATAAGCAACAGATTAAGTATAATTTTTTTGGAAGATAAACAGCCGCACCTTTATTTTGCACCCGGAGAGATGGCAGAGCGGTTTAATGCGGCGGTCTTGAAAACCGTTGACTGTAACAGGTCCGGGGGTTCGAATCCCTCTCTCTCCGCAAAATAGATATCAAAATACACTAAAAACGCTGTGAATCAATGATTTACGGCGTTTTTCATATAAGGAAAAACCTAGCAAAAACAAAATAATCGCTTAATTATAGTGCCCTATTAGGTGCCCCGGATTTATTTTAAAACGTGTGAGTTGGGGAATCTCCTATAAACGGTACATATATTCTACCATTTGGAATGGTGATAGACAAAAATTGAACAGTACTGGTGAAGAATCAAGAAACATTGTCTCGTCTTGAAATAGTTTGACTACAAAACCAACCAAAATAAAACTAAAAAACCAGATCATTCAGGAGTATTTAAACACAGGGTGCTGCTACTGAAAGCCACAGGTAAAGTATGACATTAGCCGAACTACTATTTGCAAATGGGTGCAGGTTTACTAGAGAGTGTATAACTTGCAGCCTACTATTTTGCAACAGAAACATTACATTAACCCAATGGCGTAAAAAACAAAAAAGAACAGGAATGCGTATTGGAAAAAGAAGCGGCATTGCTGCAAAAAATTGCTGCACTGGAAAAGCAACTGGCTCACCAGGAGCTAAAGGCTAAAGTACTAAACATGATGATTGATGTTGCTGAAAAACAACTCCATATCTACATCAGAAAAAAGCATGGCCACCAACAGTAGGAAATAAAAAAGACATAACCAACTGTTTGTTATTGTTCAACGGATTTACCGAATATTGGGTTACTCGCCGCAGGCGTATCACAAAAAACAAAATAGAAATGTAGTGCAGGTATCCAATGAATTTTTGATACTGCAACTAAATTATTTGTTGTTATTTTTCTTGTTATGATGGGTAATATATCTGGTAGTTTCATAAATAGCCTGCATCCACAATTGCATATCTTTCTGAATAGAATCTGTTAAGGGGGTGTTAGAAACAGGTGCATTATTTTCCATAGAAAATATTTTTAACTTATTTGGTTTCCCAATAGGCTGGGTTACAAAATATTGGTGTTTTAAAAGTCCCAATTGTTGTTGTTCTCCTTCAAAAATAAAAGCCATGTTTTGAGTAGTATCTTTTACGTGTAATAAATCTCTACCCATACCTGTATTGGCATAAGGTATGTTCGCAATTCCTGCCAATACCGGCAAAACATCAACCTGCGATGCTAGCATGGTATGCTTGGCAGGCTTTACCAGTTTGGGAGAATAAATGATAAAAGGCACATGGTTTTTGGTAAGTCCTTGTGCAGTATACGCTTTTGGAAATAGTGCATCCGCATTCCCAACTAAACCATGATCCCCAATAAATGCAATAATGGTATTATTGAAGTAAGGTTCTTTTTGTATGGTTTCAATAAAATGCTGAACATTGTAATCGAAATACCGAAACGCATTCAACTCATCATTAGATGTGAAGCCATACTTTAAGAGGGAATCGTTGGGTACAGATACTTTTTTAAAAGTTTTTAAATCTTCTGCTGCAATTGAATAAGGTCTG
>JAGWPI010000268.1 GCA_028877005.1 Bacteroidota bacterium
AACACATGCACGAAACCTTTCAGGAAATTATGCACCAAATGGGTGTTATTATTACTTGGGGCGATGATAATGGCCCTCACAATAATTGGGGATTAGCTAATCCGGGAAATATTATACATGAAGCCGGTACCGTTAGAATGGGTAACGACCCCAAAACATCTGCTCTAAACAAATGGAGCCAAGCACACGATTGTAAAAATGTGTTTTGTGTAGATGGCGGACAATTTGTATCGCAAGCCGATAAGAATATTACCTGGACTATCCTGGCCTTATCTATGCGTGCCAGCGAATATATTATTGACCAAATGAAAAAACAAAATATTTAATATATGGACAGAAGAAAATCCATTAAGGCCTTACTAATTACCGGTGCTTCTGCAGGTGTATTGGTAGAAGCCTGTAAAAATGCCGACAAAAAAATTACCGATGCTTCTACCGTTAGCGCCAATCCATTTTTAGGCCCCGATAGGATGGAAGAAGAAAAAAAGCACTATGAAAAAGTAGCAGCTGAAAAGTTTTTTGATGACCATGAAATGGCTACCATTACCGTGTTATCAGATATTATTATTCCTAAAGATAACGTAAGTGGCAGCGCTACCGATGCTAAAGTACCCGAATTCATTGCCTTTATTGTAAATGATATGCCCGAACACCAATTACCACTGCGTGGTGGATTAAGGTGGTTAGATATGCAGTGCCTTAACAAGTACGGACATGCATTTGTAGATTGTAACCACCAACAACAAATGGAAATGGTGGATGCCATTGCCTACCCCAATAAAGCCAAACCCGAAATGTCGCAAGGTGTTGCATTTTTTAATAAAATGCGTGATTTAGTGGCTACCGGCTTTTATACCTCAGAAATAGGCGTAAAAGATATTGGCTACATGGGTAATGTACCCAACCAATGGAATGGTGTACCCGATGATGTGTTAAAACAGTACGGTTTGGCTTATTCTGATAAGGAAATGAAAGAATGTGCCCATTACGATAAAGCATAAGTTGTAGTGTATCTTACAAAAATGCCGCTCCCTCATATAAACGGAGCGGCATTTGTTTTGTTATCATCAAATGTATCTGTTTTACCTCACCTCACTGCCATTTTCAGTAGGGTCTTCCGGTTGTATAAAGTGTAGCTTACCTGTACTGTCTTCTGCCATTAAAATCATCCCATTGCTTTCAATGCCCCTCATTTTTCTTGGGGCTAAATTGGCAACTACGGTTACTTGCTTGCCAACAATGCTTTCCGGCGTAAAATGTTCTGCAATGCCCGAAACAATGGTGCGTGTTTCAAAACCCATGTCTACAGTTAATTGCAATAATTTATCTGCTTTGGCTACTTTTTCAGCTGCAATAATGGTTCCTACCCTAAAATCCAATTTAGCAAAATCATCATATACTATTTCCGGTTTTAGGGGTTTGTATGCTGGCACGGTTGTTTCCATAACGGCTGTGTTATTTAAAGGTTTACTTTGTGTTTGTAGTTTCTGTATTTGTGCGGTAATTTCTTCATCTTCTATTTTTCTAAATAATAATTCAGGTGCTCGTAATGAATATCCTACCCGCAATAAATCTAAACTTCCTGCATTTTGCCATTCCAGCATCTTAGGTACCACTTTCATCATGTGCAGCATTTTACCGGCTGTTTTTGGCAAAAAGGGATGTATTAAAATGGCTAAATTGGCAGTTAACTGTAAACTTATGTGCAAACAATTATCAATTAGTTGCTGACTAATAGGATCTTCTGCTACATTTACGGCCTTTTTCCAAGGCTCTTTTTTTTGTAAATACTGATTGCCTTTTCTCGACAGGTCAATAATCTCGAACAAGGCATCTCTAAACTTGTAATTTTCAATATTTTCTTCTACTTTCTTTTTTGCTTTTTGAATATCGGCAATTAAAGTATGATCTGTTTCATCTAAATGTGCATTATGTAATGGTGGTACCTTTCCGTTGCATAATTTATGCATTAACACAAAGGTTCTATTCACAAAATTGCCAAAAATTGCTACTAATTCATTGTTATTCCTATCTTGAAAATCCTTCCAAGTAAAATCATTGTCTTTTGTTTCGGGTGCATTGGCGCAAAGCACATACCGTAATACATCTTGTTGTTCTGGAAAATCTTTAATATATTCATGTACCCAAACTGCCCAGTTACGCGAGGTAGATACTTTTTCACCCTCAATATTTAAAAACTCATTAGCCGGTACATTATCGGGTAACACAAAATTACCATGTGCTTTTAACATGGCAGGGAATATAATGCAATGAAATACTATATTATCCTTGCCTATAAAATGCACCAATTTAGTATCTTCTTTGCACCAATAATCTTCCCATTGAGCAGTTAACTCTTTGGTAGCGGATATATAACCAATGGGCGCATCAAACCAAACATATAATACTTTACCTGCAGCATCCGGTAATGGCACTTTTACACCCCAGTTACTGTCTCTCGTCATGGCTCGGGGCTGTAACCCATTGTCTAACCAGCTTTTACACTGTCCATATACATTGTTTTTCCATTCTTTATGCCACTCAATAATCCATTCTTTTAGCCAAGGCTCATAGTTTTGTAAAGGAAAATACCAATGCTTGGTTTTCTTTTTCACCGGCACGGCATCACTTAAAGTACTTCTTGGATGAATTAATTGCTCCGGACTTAAGGAAGTGCCACATTTCTCGCATTGATCACCATACGCTGATGGATTGCCGCATACCGGACAAGTACCTGTAATATAACGGTCGGCTAAAAAAGTTTGGGTGGTTTCATCAAAATATTGCTCGGTTTCTTTTTCTTCAAATAACCCGTCATCATATAACTTTTTAAAAAAAGCAGCTGCTGTTTCATGATGAATGGGATTAGAAGTACGCGAAAAAATATCAAACGCAATATCCATTTGTGCAAAGCTATCCTTTATCAGTTTGTGGTATTTATCTACTACCTCTTGTGGGGTAATACCTTCTTTCATGGCACGTATGGTAATAGGTACACCATGTTCATCACTGCCACAAACAAATTGAACATCTCTTTTTTGTGCTTTCTGGTAACGTACATAAATATCCGCCGGTAAATAACAACCTGCTAAATGCCCAATATGCACCGGTCCGTTGGCATAAGGTAATGCAGCGGTAACCAATAATCTTTGATAATTTTTTGTTGTCATCTGTTTCACTTTTATCAACATCCGTTGCGTCGCACACTTGTACTGTCATGCTATCATCGGCTATTGAGCCCGCAAAAATAAGCATTACGAGTAAGTATGCAGCATTTATCCATGTTTGATACTTTTTTAAATGTGTATTTTACCCTCCTTTTTTTGTATTAACTTGCTGTATTAGTTTTTATTATCAGTAAGTTCCTCATTATGTATATATTCAAACAGTTTATCTTATGTTGGGCTTTTACCATTGTTATGGTAACTATTGCCCATACTCAGCAAATACAAATTAATCAAATAGGTTATATTAGTAATGCGCCTAAAATTGCTGCTGTTACCAATTATAATCAGGGTACTCGCTTTTATCTTACCACCTTAGCCACCGGCGATACTGTTTTTACCGGCAACTTATTGCCTGCCCATTTAGATGATTATGCCCACCAAATACCGGTTCAATTAATAGATTTTTCCGCATGGCAGTTACCCGGTTCTTATCGTTTAAAGGTGGCAGGTATACCTGCACAGCCTATTATTAACATCAATGCATTACCATTCTATGCCATAGGAAAAGCTTTAATAAAGGGTTTTTACTTTCAACGGGCATCTATGCCTTTGTTACCTATTTATGCAGGCATTTGGAGCCGACCTGCCGGTCATCCGGACAGTATCGTATTTATTCATCCCTCTGCAGCCACCATTCAACGGCCTGCCGGTTCTGTCATTGCTTCTCCGGGTGGATGGTATGATGCGGGCGATTATAATAAGTATGTGGTTAATTCAGGTATTACAGTGGCTACTTTGCTAAGTGCCTATAACGATTTTGCACCTTATTTTGATTCCTTACAAGTAAATATTCCTGAAAGTACCAATACATTACCCGATTTATTAGACGAACTATTGTATAACCTCCGCTGGATGCTTACCATGCAAGACACCGATGGCGGTGTTTACCATAAATGTACCAATGCTGCATTTGATGGTATGATAATGCCTAATGCTGCAACCCAACCCCGCTATGTTATACAAAAAACAACAGCCGCTACTTTAAATTTTGCCGCAGTAATGGCAAAGGCAGGTCGTATGTTTTCCCAATGGAACCGGGTACTGCCCGGATTGGCTGATTCTTGTATAAATGCTGCCTTGCTTGCCTGGCAATGGGCCGAAGCGCACCCCAACTTAGATTATAATCAGGAAAAATTAAATACCCTTTTTAAACCTGCTATTACTACGGGTGCTTACGGCGATACCTATTTATGGGATGAATGGTTTTGGGCAGCAACCGAATTGGCTATTACCACAAAAAAATCAGTATATACCCATTGGCTTTTGCAATACAAAATGCCGGCAATAACCCTTCCTTCTTGGAATAGTGTAGGGGCATTAGGTATGTTTAGTTTATTTGAGCGTAGAAAATCACTTCCGGGAAAATTACAACCTTTTGCAGATTCTTTATTTACAATATTTATACAACAAGCCAACTTGCTTTTACAAAATGGCAATGCTGCCATGCATACAGTAATGGGGCAGTCGGCCAGCAATTTTATTTGGGGTAGCAATGCAGTGGCAGCCAATCAGGGTATTTGGTTATTAAAAGCATTTATGTATACCGGTGAAAGGCGTTACCTAAATGGCGCATTATCTAATGCCGATTATTTACTGGGTCGCAATGCAGCCGGCTATTGCTATGTTACAGGCTTCGGTACTAAAAGCCCACTGCATCCGCACCATAGGCCTTCTATTGCCGATGGTATTACCCCGCCTATACCGGGAT
The DNA here is from genome assembly GCA_028877005.1 of Bacteroidota bacterium. Lineage (GTDB taxonomy): Bacteria > Bacteroidota > Bacteroidia > Chitinophagales > Chitinophagaceae > Hydrotalea. The sequence continues at coordinate 4,936 of JAGWPI010000268.1, forward strand.
TGTTGGTGGGTGGCCCCAATCCGGGTATGCAAGATGGGGTAGCCTATCCCAATCGTTTTCCCGAAACGGCTTATGTAGATGATGATAAAGCCTATGCCTGTAATGAAATTGCCATTAACTGGAATGCTCCTGCCGTTTATTTAATCAATGGGTTAAACTATTTTTCTAAACTAGGTATTTGGCATCCATAATGTATACCGCCATAACATTTTTTACCCAATGAATGTGGTATTCTAAAAAATGCTTATCATTGAGTTGTAAAGCTGTTTTTATTTTACTGCCTATTGTATGGTTATGAAAGAAAGAGTACTGCTTATTTTACCCTGTTATAATGAGGAGGTTGCATTACCGGTACTACTCACCGAACTGCAACACACCGAATTTCCCAATCATTATCAGGTAGATGTAGTAGTGGTAAACGACTGTTCAAAAGATAAAACCGCTCAGGTGGCCAAACAGTTTAAGGTGGCATTGATTGATTTGCCCATGAATTTAGGTATTGGTGGTGCCGTGCAAACCGGTTTACAATATGCTTTCAGAAATAAATACGATTATGCTATTCAATTAGATGGCGATGGGCAACATCCTCCCCATCAAGTAGCCACTCTTTTAGCGGCACAACAACAATATAAGGCTGATGTGGTGATCGGTTCTCGATTTGTGGGTAACGGCGAAGGATTTCAGTCGTCATTCATCCGCAGGTTGGGTATTCGTTATTTCCATTGGTTAAACAGATTATTTACCGGCAACCAAATATTCGATAGCACTTCCGGTTTTCGCTTATTGAATAAAAGAGCCATTGCTTTGGCGGCTATGCACTACCCGGACGAATATCCCGAACCGGAATCCTTAATTTTATTTGCTAAAGCAGGCTATTCTATTGTTGAAGTTTCTGTTCAAATGCGCCAACGGCAAGGGGGGGCTTCTTCTATTGGTAGTACTGCTTCTATTTATTATAGCTTAAAAGTTAGTCTAAGTATGTTTTTTACCTTTATTCGTCAATCAAAATACTGATTATGGTCCGCATACAAATACTTACCATTGTTACCAATATTTTATTTTTAGTATATATTGCCCGCTTAATTGTAAAGGGAAAACTAAGGGAAGAATATGCTATTGTATGGATAGTTTGTACCTTATTTATCATGGTATTTTCTTTTTGGCGAAAAGGTTTAGATGTGATGGCGCACTTGTTGGGGGTATATGAAGCGCCTAATTTGGTGTTTACAGGTGCTATATTTGCCATACTTATTTATTTGTTGCATTTAAGTATTGTGGCTTCTAAATTGCAAAACAATATTAAACAACTATCGCAGGAAATTGCATTGATGAAAATGCGATTAGACAATAATGATAACCCGGCGTAAATGAACTTTTAAACACCATACATGTATTACGACAATAATTGGGCTGCTGTTATACCCATGGCCAACGAGGAGGCCGATTTTAACTTATTTATTCAAGAATTAACCACCGTATTGAACCGACTGCAAACCGGTACCGTGTATTTGGTGGTTGATACAGTATCGAAAGATAGAACTTTAGCACTTTGTAATGAATTATCTGCCAAAGACCAACGTTTTATTACCGTGTTTGCACCCGAGAATAAAAATGTGGTAGATGCTTATATTCGTGGCTATAAAGAGGCATATAAAAATGGTCATGATATTATTATTGAAATGGATGCCGGCATGAGCCATGATCCCAAAGCCATACCCATGTTTTTACGAGTGTTGAATGAGGGAAATGAATGTGCATTTGGCAGCCGTTTTATTAATGGGGGTTCCATGGTACAATCCCCGCCGTCAAGGGTATTTCTATCGCGTATGGGTACATTTTTATCTAACCTTTTGTTAGGCACTAAAATGTATGATATGACCTCCGGTTACCAGGGCTTTCATGCGGCTATTGTAAAAAAAATCATTGACTATCCCTTGCTTTCTAAAGCACATTTTTATCAAACAGAAATCAGGTATTTGTTACGGCATTCTAAATATGCCGAAATCCCTATTCATTACCAAGCGCCATCACCTAGTGTTTCCAAAAAAGCCATCAAAAATTCTATTGAGGTTTTATGGCATTATTTTATCAATCGTTTTACCCGTCAATCTGCTAATCAATTATAAATGAATAAAGAAAAAATTAGCCTTGTTATTACCTCTATTGCTGCCCCCAATCAGGTATTAAAAAGTTATGCTGCTTTATGTAAACAGCATGGGGTAAATTATATTGTGGTAGGCGATACTAAATCGCCCGATGATTTTTTTATTGAAGGTTGCCAATTTTTATCTATCCAACAACAAAATGCGGTTAACGAGCCCTTTGCCGCTTTATTACCGGTAAAGCATTATGCCCGTAAAAATATTGGTTATTTAAGTGCTATGCAGCAGGGTGCTACCGTTATTATAGAAACAGATGATGATAATTTTGCCACCGAACATTTTTTTAACTTTTTTCCCAAGCACACTACACAACCCTATTTTGAAGCAAACGGGCAATGGGTAAATGTATACCGTTATTTTACTGATAAAAAAATATGGCCGCGTGGCTTACCGCTTCCATGTATTTTGGAAGAAATGCCCGATTGGTTAAAGGCGGTTCCCCAAACCATTACAGCACCCATTCAACAAGGATTGGCCAATGATAATCCCGATGTAGATGCCGTTTACAGATTGGTAAGCGATGTAAGAATTACTTTTGATGCTAATAAGCAAATTGCATTAGGCAATAATACTTGGTGCCCTTTTAATAGCCAAAACACGGTTTGGTATGCCGATGCTTTTCCCTTATTATACCTGCCTTCTTATTGCAGCTTTAGAATGACGGACATTTGGCGTAGCTTTATTGCTCAGCGTATTGCCTGGGAAAATAATTGGCATATTTTATTCTTTGCCCCAACAGTTTGGCAAGAGCGCAATGTGCACAACCTTATGAAAGATTTTGAGGATGAAATTCCAGGTTATTTGCACAATGAAAGTATTCGTAAAACATTGGCCGAATTGTCTTTAAAAAGTGGTACTGCACATTTGGGCGATAATCTTAAAAAATGTTATGATGCGCTGATACAGCGGCAATATATAGGCGAAAAGGAAATGCCTTTGTTAGAAGCATGGTTGCATGCCTTAATTTAAATGAATGTATATATGAAATGGCAGATAAAGAATTGGCTTACTTACTATTTACCTTTAATTACCATAGTTTGGTGTGCACTCATGCTACTGTCTTTATACACAGGATGGTTCAATGCTTTTTTTTATGATTCTTCTAATTTGCACGTACAGGGTATTGATTATTTTGCTTTGCCCAAAACGTTTTTAAATTTAAAAGAAGGCCTCAGTATGTTTAATACCTGGGGTGGTACACCCTATGGCCCTTATGCTACTTGGTATTTAGGGCATCCTGCCTTTGGCTTATTTGTGTGTAGTTGGTTTTCTTTGTTCTCTCCCTGGACCAGTTATTGGCTGTTTGTTATTTTTTCGTTTGGTATAATGGTATTTTCTGCTTGGCTAATGGCCAAAAGGGCGCCATCGCTTTTTGCAAAAAGACTTACCTGGTTTTTACTGTTATTTGGTTTCCCTTTATTCTGGATGTTGTATGTAGGTAATATGCACGCCCCAACGGTATTGGCTTTAAGCTGTATTTTTATTGCCTTTCAAATAGCCTCTTCAGGTGCTTTGTCAACACAGCAATATAAAAGTGTACAGCGGTTTTTAATGGCAGGTCTCTTAATTTCTTTTTTTACTAAACCCATTGTGCTATTAATGTTACCCTTGCTTTTGTTGTTAAAAGAAACCCGACGAACTACCCTTATTAGTTTGCTGATATATGGATTTGTTTCTTTTTTATTTATTGTAATACCTGTTTTAAATCCCGAGGGTATCGGCTTATCTAATGTATGGAAAGTGGCAACAGATATTTCATTCATTAAGCAACACATGAATATCTATCAAAACAATTTTGTGTTAAATGCTTATATGAAAGACAATAGTATACATTGGCTTAACTTAATTGCACAAAGTGATTATCGATTAATGCATATAGATGTTTTTTCTTTTCCGGTTTTTATAGATACTTTACTGGGTTATCCGCTCAATGCTGCATGGTATAAAATACCTATTTATATTACCCTAATTCTTTCCTGCATCGTGCCTTTTATTAAAAATCGGGTACTTAAATTTCAAACAGCGTTATTGCTGCTAATGGCTATTTCTTTAACTTTCTTTCTTAGTTATAATACGGTTTGGGAATACCAGTATGCTTCCTTGTTACCCATATTGGCACTATTGCCGCAATTATACCAAAACAATGTATTTTATAAAAAATGGATTCCTTTACTAGGGGCTATTGCCTTTTTTGTTTCCTTACCCAATTGTTATGTTTTTCTGCATGGCCGCACCATTACCCCATTTTTTTTATTGCTTATTCGTTTAAATAGGGTAATACCGGTTATGTTATTATTCATCCTATTTCTATTCCTCATTGTGCAAGCAATTCGCCAAGCATTTTTAAAAAAGGATGCATAAGCCAAGGGCAGTTCATGGAATTGTTTTTTGGGGGCATTTACAATGGCAAGTTTTCGGTATGTAATACAGTAGCCGGTAAAAAATAAAAAGCAGGGCATTCAATGAAAGTATGTTTGTTGATATGCTGCATAACTTCCTAATAATACAACCACCAAACTAAGCAAAACAATTACTATATTATTTTTTAAAAAATACATATGTAATTTTATGTATGAAAAATAAACAGGTGATAATTTTATAACTTTTTATGCGCATTCAATCTTCAAATACTACTGAGGGGTATTATCTTTTTTTTCTTGTAGTGCCCATGCCAAATTATTTTTTGCTAATTGATTGTTGGCATCTGCATTAATTGCCTTGTTAAAATTTTCAATGGCTTTATCATATTCCTTATTTAATACCTGTGCGGTGCCCATATTGTTAAAAAAAATAGCAGCAGCCGAGGGAAATTTTTGTTGTCCTTCTTTCCAAATAGCCACACTTTTTTCATAGTTGCCTATTTGCATGTACAATAAACCCAACTGAATAAAATAAGCTTGATCTTGTTTATCGGGCATTATTTTCTCCATGGCTTGTATGGTGGTTAATGCTTTTTTCTTTTCATCTAAGCCCCAACGCAGGTTATTTTTGGCCAATTGAAAACCGGTATCTATTTGTAGTGCTTTGCTACAAGCATCAATACCTGCTTGATAATTTTTAAGCATAATATTGGCAACGCCTAAATTATTATAGGCAATGGCATTATTGGGTTCTCTCTTTATTAAATCTGTTAATGGTTTTATGGCTTTACCGGGGGTGTTGTTGTTAATGTATGCTACGGATAAGGCTACAATATTGGCCGATGTAGGATTGCTATTGGCTTGTTGTTCTAAAGTGGCAATATCTATCCCTTTTTTTTCTGTTGCAGGTACATTTTTACTTTTGGGTGCGCTTGAAAATAAAATAACCAGCGGTATACTTAAAATAATTACTATACCGGCTATAATTAATATTCTTTTTACTTTGGGCTGCATAACGGGTTCTGCATTTGGCCAATCATGGGTAGGTTGTTCTGTCATAATACTGTTGTTTTTGGGTAATAATGGGTTATCCTAATTGTATTTTCATGCTAATGTTTGTTTTTTTGCGCTTGTTCTGCTACTACTAAATTATTAATGGCTAATTGGTAGCCCGGTTTTAATTGTATGGCTTTTTGCAAAGCTACTATGGCTTTATCATACTGTTGTAATCCTATATAGGCCGATCCAATATTATTCAACGCTTCCGGATAATTGGGTTGTATTTGTAATGCTTTTTCGGCTGCTCTAATACAACCGGTATAATCACCCTTCTGATAATAGCCTAAACTTAAATCTAGGTATTTTGTGGCATCCGGCTGTTTATCTATGCTTGCTTCCTGCATGGCCAAACTGCTTTTTTGTGCTAATGCCATAGTTAAATAGTCTTTTGCTGTTGCATTATTGGGCAAAAGGGTTAAGGTATTATTGGCCAGGTCTTTCAGCAATGCCCATTGTGCTGTTTCGCTATAGGCTTTCATTAATAACATACGGGCATCTATATGTGCAGGCGATAATGCAATTGTTTTTTGTAAATAGGGTATTGCAGCCAAATATTGGTGGTGGTTCATTAAGTACCTGCCATAAAAAAACCAACTTTCCGGAAAGGTGGGGCCTAAAGCCAATGCTCTTTTAAAATAGGCAGTGGCAGCAGTTGTATCGCCCTTTATGTCATTAATAACGCCTAAATTAATTTGTAAAGCATGGTAATTGGGCAATAATTGTAAGGCATGAATAAAATATTTTTCGGCGGTTGCATAATCCCCATTACTCATTTGGGTTAAACCATAGTTCATAAGCCCTCGGCCATTGGCGGGACTGTTTTCCGTTACATTCTTCCAAAGACTTTCTTCTGTATGCCAAACGGCATTGCGCTGAATGGTGCCATAGGCATAAGCCGACATTAAGATACATGCTATTACAACCATAGTGGCCGTAAAAGGTAGGGCTTTTTGTTGCATCCATTGTTGTAGTGGGGTTAATAGTTTACCCAATGTCCATACTACACTAATCATTAATCCAATATATGGAAAGAAAATTCTATGGTAATTCAATACTTCTGCTAAGGGAAAAATACTGGAGGTAGGTATTAAAGCCAGTAAAAACCAAATAATACCAAAACTTACCGGACGCCAACTTTTATACCCTGAAGTAATAATGGCAATTACCA
>JAGWPI010000269.1 GCA_028877005.1 Bacteroidota bacterium
TGCCCCGATTTGAACAAAAGGGTAGTGCATTCTTCCTCCAAAAAATAGGCAAAAGGGCCATCCTTATTTTTCTCATCGGTCTATTCTTAAACTGGACACCCTTTGTGCAATGGCACGATGGATATTTAATAGTAAAAAATTTTCAGCAGGTGCGTATCATGGGTGTTTTACAACGCATTGCCCTCAGCTATTTCTTGGCTGCCCTCATTATATATTATGCCAAACCACGCGGTGCTTTTGTTATAGGCTGTATTATTTTATTACTGTATTGGGTACTTACCTTATTGGCCGGTGCACCCGGCGATCCGTATAGTTTGCAGGGCTTTTGGGGCACTTCATTTGATATTCATTTGTTTGGTATTAACCATGTGTATAAAGGGGAAGGGGTACCTTTTGATCCGGAAGGATTATCCAGTACACCCGGTGCCATTGTGCAGGTGATTATTGGGTATTTAACCGGACAATACATTCAACAAAAAGGAAAAACTTTTGAAATGCTGGCCAACCTATTGGTAATGGCCCTGGTACTAATGGCCGTGGGATATATATGGGATATGCAATTCCCCATCAATAAAAAAATATGGAGCAGCAGTTATGTGGTCTATACCAGCGGATTGGCCATGGCTACCCTGGGGATATTGATTTATGCCATTGAATTCAAAGAAAAACGCGGCGCCTGGAGTCGGTTTTTTGATGTATTTGGCAAAAATCCCTTGTTCATTTTTGTACTCAGCGGATTTTTGCCCAGGGTATTGGGCTTAATTCGTATTCCCCATGGCACCAACGAGGAAGGCTTGCCGGTATACCTTTCGCCCTTTGGTTGGCTGTATGAATATATTTGTAAACCCATTAGTACCGATCAACGCATTGGCTCATTGGTATATGCACTTATTTTAATTGCATTTTATTGGCTGATTGTGTATAGCATGGATAAGAAAAAAATATACATCAAGGTATAACTCTCTTTCTAATGGGTAACGCTCCCTTGCTTTACCGTAGTGCCTCCTCCTTCTAAGAAGGCGCCATTGCCGTAGGCAGTAGTGCCTGTTGCACAATAGGTAAAAAGCCGGACGACAGCATCCATAAAGAAAATAGGATGATGGCATGCATCAAAAGCGCATACAGCATCAGAAATAGGCCAAGAAGATGTTAAGAATACGCAGTAAAACGGTAGCACCCGTAATAGGCACCTTAGTCAACTGCACCAATATGAAACGAGTGCATGCATCAGGCATCCAAAACGCAAACAAACAGGTATTAATGGCAAGTTTAACCTACAACTTGAAGAAATACTTGCGCTTCATCCTCAAAAAGCCCAATGGTTTAGCCCAAGTCGCATCCCTAAAAGTTAGGAAGCGTCCAACTTTTGTAAAAAGCATCATCTGTAACTTGAAAACTCGTTTTTAAGCCATCAAGCATGTACGATGTTGAATTGTAGCAAAAAAGCCGCTCTTAAATGGCTTTAAAAGCGGCTAAATGGCATGTTTTTGTACATTGTTTTTGAACAATGGTGCTTGTACAGCAGCTACTGCTATTGGGTGTTGGGATTTGCTTTCAGTTAAACGATTGCCTAAATTCTGATGGCGATTGATTGGTTTTGCTTTTGAAAAGTCTGCTGAAAGCCTGCGAATGTTCAAAGCCTAATCCGTAAGCAATTTCACTTATAGAAAGCTCGGTTGTAGATAATTTTTCTTTGGCTTTTTCTATTAGTTTGTCGTGAATGTGTTGTTGTGTGTTTTTTCCCGTAACAACTCTAAGTAAACTGCTTAAATAGCTCGACGAAACGTTGAGATTGTGGGCAATATTTTGAACTGTCGGCAAACCTTTTGAAATCAAACTATCACTATTAAAATAATCGTTGAGTGATTTTTCCAACCGTTCTAAAATTTGATGATTGGCTTTTTCTCTTGTAATGAATTGGCGGTTGTAGAACCTTTCGGAATAACTCAGCAAATTTTCAATATGTGAGATGATAATGTTTTTGCTAAACTTATCAATATTGGAATGATATTCTTCTTGAATGTTTGCCATGATTCCGCTGATTATGGCTTCTTCTTTTTCTGAAAGCCACAAGGCTTCATTCACCGAATAATTAAAATATTCGTATTGCCTGATTGTTTTTGCAAGAGGCGTGTTCCAAATAAAATCAGGGTGAATAAGCAACATCCACCCTGACGGCTTATACGATTCATCTATTTCAACTTTGAAAGTTTGATTAGGTGCTATGAAATACATGATGCCCTCATCAAAATCGTATTGCTGCTGTCCGTAAATCATTTTACTCACACCTCGTTTTATGGACACCGAATAGAAATCAAATATCATGGCACTTTCATTCGGTAAATGTTTCACTTGCGAATAATCTACAACACCAATTAAGGGATGTTTAGGTTTTGGTAAACCCAGCAATTGGTGAAATTCCACTATTGTTTTTATCCTAATTGGTTTTGTATTTTGATGGTCCATTTTTATTTGTTTTGTATTATCGTTTTTCCCACCAACCACGTGTATCAACGCCTGTTTTGGCTGCAAGTTCTTCCATTTCTTCTATTTCTTGTAAAGTCAAAATAATTTTGGAAGCATTTACGCCTTCTTCCACTTGTTTTACTTTTGTTACGCCTATTAATGGCAATGTATTTTTTGCAATAGCCCACGCAATAGCAATTTGTGCAACGGTAGCGTTTCTACTATTGCCAATTTTTTCCATTGTCTCCATCAATATTTCTAATTTTGAAAACATTGGGTTGTACGATTTACCCCTTCCGCTACTTTCCGGAAGTGGGCTTTGGGCATTGTATTTACCCGTCAATGCACCTTGTTCCAATACCATATATGGGAGGAAAACAATGTCGTTTGCTTTGCAGAAATCAATAATTCCTGCTTCTTCTGAGTAACGATACAGCAAGCTGTAATGATTTTGAACGGCTGAAATCTTAAAACCGTCTTTCTCTAAAATGGCATTTGCCTCTTTTATTTGCGCCAAGTTATGGTTGGAAACGCCTACATTTTTTACTTTGCCACTTTTAAGTAATGGAATTAACCCCGATACCCATTTGGGTGCATCGGCAGGGTTGTGTATCCAATAAATATCAATGTAATCGGTCTGTAAGTTTACAAGACTTTGGTTCAGCATTTCTTCCATAGGATTGGCTACTTGTTTGGCAAGTTGCGGTGTGAATTTTGTTGACAAAATAAAA
>JAGWPI010000270.1 GCA_028877005.1 Bacteroidota bacterium
ATGGATATCTCGGTTATTGATCCGTTTACGAAATCTATGGTAGCTACTATACCTATTGGTGGTAAACCAGAAACAGCAGTTGCCGATAAAGTTGGAAATGTTTATGTTAATATAGAAAACAAGCACGAAATCATAAAAATTAATGGGGGTACTAATGAAATAATGGAACATTGGAATATTGCCCCTGCTGAAGCACCTACAGGACTGGTATATGATGCCCATACACATACACTATTTGCAGGATGCAGCAATAAAATGCTGGCTGTGGTGGATGCAGCTAATGGAATTGTGAAAAAAATTGTACCTATTGGTGCCGGCTGTGATGGTGTTGCAATAGATTTCACTTGGCGTCAGGTGTACGCTTCAAATGGGCAAGAAGGAACACTAAGCATTATTTCTGCTAACAATTATGAACTACTTAACACACTTAAAACCATGAAGACTGCTAGGACTATTGCTGTTAGCCAAGATTTACATAATGTTTATTTACCTGCTGCAGAAATTAACAAAACTATGGTACCTGGTAAAAAGCCTGCTTTGAAACCGGAAAGTTTTAGAATATTAGTAATAGGGAAGGACCAGAATTAAACGATGAATTTATTTTGATTTTAAAAATATTATTGAAGTATTAAAATAAACATTTTTGTACAAGCTAGTTATTTTTTTATATTTAGTTATTACCACACTTTACTTGCTGTTTACCAGGCAGCCTGATGTTTTTGATAGTGAAACTACAATAGGAACTATTCAATTTCGCATTAATTCAGTTTCAAATAAAACCATACCTTTTGTACACTACACTATTGGTAAAACATACTATACGCTGAATGCTTCCTATCCATTACGCCATTTTAAACAGGGCCAAAAAGTAACTATTATTTATGATACTTCTAAACCAGAGAAAGCGGCAATTTACGTTTGGTGGGGGTATTGGTTACAATGGGATGAATTAATTGCTTCTATTCTAATTGCCATTGCTTTATGGAGTATTGCACTGATTTTGAACAAAAATCCTACAGAAGCTAGCAAGATTGAACAAATGAAAAATCTTGATAATGCTCCTCAAAGAAAATATAATTAAAACATTTATCTCAAGTATTTTTTCAATTCTCTTTCTGCATCTTTTTGTTTAATACTATCTCTTTTGTCATGTAGTTTTTTCCCTTTTGCTAAACCAATTTCTATTTTAACCAAATTTTTATCATTAAAGAAAATACGGAGTGGGACGATGGTATAACCATTATCCTTCAGTTTTTGTTCCCATTTTTTCAATTCTCTTTTTTTTAATAATAATTTTCTGTCGTGAACGGCTAAATGATTATTATGAGTACCTAATCTGTATTCGGCTATATAAATACCCCTAAGCCATAATTCGCCTTTATCAAAAATGCAAAATGCATCATTAAAGCTCACTTTTCCTTCTCTAATACTTTTTACTTCTGTTCCAAGCAAAACAATACCTGCTACTAATTTATCTTCAATAAAGTAGTTAAAATAAGCTTGCCTGTTATTCATCTCTTTTGTCATATAAAATCAAACTTATTTGTATGCAAGCTTTTTGCGGTAGTAAATTTTTACAGAAGGCAATTACTTTTCAAAAAGGTTAATTAATTCAGCAATCCTGTTTTTTAAATTTTTTCGATCAATAATAAAATCTAAAAAACCATGTTCTAGCAAAAATTCACTCCTCTGAAATCCTTCCGGTAAGTCTTTTTTAATAGTTTCTTTTATGACCCTTGGACCTGCAAATCCAATTAATGCACCTGGTTCGGCAATATTTAAATCG
>JAGWPI010000271.1 GCA_028877005.1 Bacteroidota bacterium
CATGCTTTTGAAATGGCTGCAGAGGCGCATAAAACTATGCGAAGAAAAAGTGGAGAACCCTATATTTTACACCCTATTGCCGTTGCTATGATTTGTGTGGAAGAAATTGGCTTAGGTGTTAGAAGCACCATTTGCTCTTTATTGCATGATACTGTTGAAGATACAGACATTACTTTAGAAGACATTGAAAGAGAATTTGGCAGCGAAATTGCCAGAATAGTAGATGGGTTAACAAAAATTGCTACTGTAATGGATGCTAACTCTTCACAACAAGCTGAAAACTTTAAAAAGATTTTGTTAACACTTACCGATGATCCTAGAGTTATTTTAATAAAATTAGCCGACCGTTTGCACAACATGCGCACCTTAGATAGCATGAAACGGGAAAAACAATTAAAAATTTCCTCCGAAACCATTTGGGTATATGCGCCTTTGGCCCATAGAATGGGTTTATATAATATTAAAACAGAAATGGAAGATCTGGCCATGAAATACATGGAGCCGGAAGCCTACAAAGAAATTGCCAGAAAATTATCAGAAACAAAACGTGAACGCACCAGATATATCAATGAATTTATTAAACCCATAAAAGAAAAATTACAAAAATTGGGTTTTGATTTTGAAATACAAGGGCGTCCTAAAAGCATTCATTCCATCTGGAATAAAATTAAGAAAAAAGGTGTTAGTTTCGAAGAAGTATATGATTTATTTGCCATTCGTGTTATTTTAAACTCTCCTACAGATAGAGAAAAGGAAGATTGTTGGAAAGTATACTCTATTATAACTGATGCTTATACACCATCGCCTGAAAGATTAAGAGATTGGCTTAGTAACCCAAAAAGTAATGGCTATGAAGCCTTACATACCACTGTTATGGGGCCGCATGGCAAGTGGGTTGAAGTGCAAATACGTACCAAACGAATGAATGAAATTGCAGAAAAAGGTTTGGCCGCACACTACAAATATAAAGAAGAAAAAAGTGATGAAGACCGATTTGACAAATGGTTTGGACAAATTAGAGAAGTACTTTCTCAGGAAGATACCGACGGGGTTGATTTTTTACAAGATTTTAAAACCTCTTTCCTGGCAGAAGAAATTTATGTATACACACCCAAAGGCGATGTAAAAATGATGCCCACCGGCAGTACGGCACTAGATTTTGCTTTTGCAATTCACTCTGCTGTGGGTTCTAAATGTATTGGTGCCAAAGTAAACCACAAATTAGTGCCCATTAGTCATAAACTGCGCAGTGGCGATCAGGTAGAAATTATTACCAGTAATAAGCAAAAGCCGTCAGAAGATTGGCTAAATATGGTAGTAACAGCTAAAGCAAAAACAAAAATTAAAGATGCACTTCGTGAAGAAAAACGCAAAATTGCAGATGAAGGGAAATATACCCTACAACGCAAGTTAGAAAATATGGGTGCCGCCTTTAATAATACTAATATAGATGAATTGGTTCATTTTTATAAACTTCCTTCATCACTAGATTTATTATACAAAATTGCCATAAAACAAATTGATCTAAGAGAATTAAAAGAATTTCATGTTTTGGGTGATAAGTTAGAAGCCCCCAAACCTAAAATTATTTTACCTGCTGAAACACCACATGAAATTCCACCGCAAAAAACCTACAGCAAAAAAGATAGTGAACTGATTATTTTTGGGGAAAGCAGTGATAAAATAATGTACTCACTTGCTAAGTGCTGCAACCCAATTCCAGGCGATGATGTGTTTGGGTTTGTAAGTACGGGCAAAGGCTTAATTATTCACCGCACCAATTGTCCAAATGCTGCACAATTATTGGCCAATTATGGCCACCGTGTTGTAAAAACCAAATGGGCAAAAAACAAAGAAATATCATTCCTTACCGGTTTAAAAATTGTGGGCTTAGATGACGTTGGAGTTATTAATAAAATAACAAATATAATTAGCGGTGATTTAAAAATTAATATTGCAGCTCTCACTATCGAGTCGGCTGAAGGTTTATTTCAGGGAACCGTAAAAGTGTTTGTACACGATAAAGAAGAATTGGAAGAATTAGTGAAACGTTTAAAACAGTTGCATGGCATTCAAAGTATTGACCGTTTTGATACAGATGATACCAAATAAGTACAGCCACCATTGCATTGAAAACTAATTTTTAAAGAATAAAAAAATACAATTAAGGTATAAATCGCCCATACAACGCATATATAATTTTGTTGTTACTTTACCATGCTCTTTGTATTCAATTATCATAATTTATTAATGATATTATTATAAGCCCACAACATTGAATGCTATATAAAAAAAGAGTAACACTAAGCAGTGATAAAGCTGTTTTGTTCAAAAAAATATTTAATCAACTTCTTTTCCATATTCATACCATGCATGACTTACATTTGCGGCATCATAAATCAATAAAATATGGTTGACGTAATTTTAGGTTTACAGTGGGGCGATGAGGGCAAAGGAAAAATTGTCGATTTTTTTGCTCCGCACTATGATGTTGTTGCACGTTTTCAAGGTGGCCCAAATGCCGGCCATACCCTATATGTAAATGGGAAGAAAGTAGTGCTGCACCAAATTCCATCCGGAATTTTTCATCAAAATTCAGTAAACATTATTGGTAACGGTGTAGTATTAGACCCCGTAATTTTGAAAAAGGAATGTGATATTGTTGCATCATTTGGAATTGATTACAGAAAAAATTTATTTATATCACAACGTACCAACCTAATTCTTCCTACGCATCGTGCTTTAGATAAAGCCAGTGAACTACAGAAAGGAGATAGTAAAATAGGTTCTACCTTAAAAGGCATTGGCCCGGCCTATATGGATAAAACAGGTAGAAATGCCATAAGAGTAGGTGATTTATTTCATAAAAATTTCACTAGCCAGTACATTAAACTGCGACTGAAACATCAAAAATTATTAGATAATTTTAATTTTAATGAAGATATTACAGCTTGGGAAGAAGAATTTTTTGAAGCTATTGAATTTTTAAAATCACTAAATATTGTAAACGGTGAATATTTCATCAACAATTACATTGCACAAGGTAAAAAAGTATTAGCCGAAGGTGCACAAGGTAGTATGTTGGATATTGATTTTGGAACTTTTCCGTTTGTAACTTCATCTAGTACCATATCTGCAGGGGTATGTAGCGGATTAGGTGTAGCACCCCGACAAATAAATGAGGTATATGGTGTTACCAAAGCCTACTGTACAAGAGTTGGAAGTGGCCCTTTCCCCACTGAATTAAACGATGAAAATGGTGATTTATTAAGGAAAATAGGCAATGAATTTGGCGCAACTACCGGACGCCCTCGCCGATGCGGGTGGATTGATTTAGTGGCACTTCGTTATGCTTGCATGATTAATGGGGTTACAAAAGTTGTTATGACAAAATCAGATGTATTGGATAGCTTTACTGAATTACAGGCCTGTACTGCTTATGAAATTAATGGCATGCAAACAGATGAAGTACCTTTTCAAATGATGCAGGAGCAAATTAAACCCTTATATCAGCATTTTAAAGGTTGGAATACCAATATAACGCAAATGAAGGATGCAGCGGCTATACCGGAAAATATGTCTTCCTACATTGCATTTATTAATAAATATATAGGTGCTCCGGTTCAATATGTGTCTAATGGCCCAGAACGTGAACAAATTATTACCTTATAAAAAAATAAAAAAAAATTTGGTTGATATAAAATTGATTTGAAATTTTACAGCAATTAATCTTATTAGAATATGGCAGCAAGATCTGATAAGGATAAAAAATCCGAACCCAGCAAAAAATTACCTGAAACCGGTAGTAAAAAAACTTCTTCAAAAAAGAAATTTGATGAAGAGGATGATTTAGAGGATGATGATGATATCATTAAACCTAAAAAATCACCTATTGCCTCATCTAAGAAAAAACAATTAGAAGAAGATGAGGATGATTTAGAAGATGATTTAGAGGATGATTGGGAAAAACCAGACGAAGAGGATGACTGGGATCCTGATTTCGATGAATTTGATATCCCTAAATCAACCGGGAAAAAGGCCGTCGGTGGCAAAAAAAAGACTGACGCAGATGAAGATGACTTTAAAATTGAGGAAGATTTTAAAGAATTTGATTTATTTGATGATAAAGACGACTTTGAGGAAGATGACGATTTTTAAATTGTCTATTCCCAAAAAATGCTGTGAATAGAATTACTAAACACTATCGGATTCACAATCCCCAAAAATTCAAACAACAAATAGTACACTGGCTAAATCAGTTTACTGTTTGTTGTTTTTATGATAACCATTCATATCAACACGGGGCAAATCAGTTTGAACTTTTGGCGGCGGCAGGTATTGTTAAGGATACTTCTGCCTTTACAGAACTTGCTTTACTAGATGATTGGTTAAATAAAATAGATGATTGGATTTTTGGACATTTGAATTTCACACTAAAAGATCAACTTTTTCAGAACACTCATTCACTTTACAAGCCCACTATCCCATTTCCCGATTTTTATTTTTTTCAACCCGAAATTGTTTGTACCCTTCATCAGCATACCATTAGTATTCATACAATGCATACTAATCCGGATGAAATTTTAAAACAAATAACTGCTTTTACATTACCAGAAGATTCGGAAACTTTTCCGCACGTTCAATTCACTCCCCGCATATCAAAAAAAAATTACTTAAATGTAATTGAGCATTTACTGGCACACATACATAGGGGCGATTGTTATGAAATTAACTTTTGTACAGAATGGATTGCACAAGCAGTTAAAATAAACCCTATTTCTACTTTTACAGCATTAAGCCATATATCACCTGCTCCATTTGGTGCATTTTATAAACTAAATAATACCTACTTACTGTGTGCAAGTCCTGAACGATTTTTATTAAAAAAAGGCAACCAAATTTCTTCCTCCCCTATTAAAGGAACCATATCCAGAAATATCTATAATTATGAAAGTGATGAAACATTGAAACAAACTTTATTACATTCACCAAAAGAACGAAGTGAAAATGTAATGATTGTAGATTTGGTAAGAAATGATTTAAGCAGAATTTGTAAAGCCGGCACCGTTTATGTGTCTGAATTATGTAAAATTTATAGTTATCCTCAGGTACATCAACTAATTAGCACTATTACAGGGGAATTAAAGCCCAACTTACTTTTTATTGATATTTTAAAAGCTGCATTTCCAATGGGTTCTATGACGGGTGCCCCAAAAGAAAAGGTATTGCAATTAACTGAAAAATATGAATGTTTTAACAGAGGATTATATGCAGGTAGTGTAGGCTATTTTACACCAAACAA
>JAGWPI010000272.1 GCA_028877005.1 Bacteroidota bacterium
AAGAGCAGTAGTACAAAATGTGGCAGGCGCTAGTGTTGGTGCAACTTTTACAGCTGAAATTCCCGGATTGCAACAGCTACCCGTTGGCACCAATAGTAGTCCGGTATTTACTATTAGCGATACAACAATAGTTTGTAAAAACACCGGATTTACTTTTAATTACTCAGCTTCTGATCCAGATGGTGATTCATTAGCTTATAAATTTGCTCCCGCATTTGACGGTACTCCAGGAAATTATAGTGCAGCAGCAAATCCTGATCCCGACCCTAGCTTAATACCTTTATTACAACCTATTTCTGTAAATTATATAGCACCCTATTCCGGACTAAACCCTTTAGGTAGCGGTGTTAATATTGACGTACATACCGGATTGATTTCAGGCATTGCACCACCGGCAGGAAAATATGTTGTTTGTGTTATTGTAGAAGAATGGCGGAATAATACTTTACTAGATAGACACAGAAAAGATTTTATATTAACCATTGGCGATTGTTCAGTAAATGGTGCTACTTTAAACCCCAAATACATAAACTGCAATAACTTTACATTCAATTTTTTCAATGAAAGTACCAACCCAAACATAGAATCATATGCTTGGAAATTTGGCGATCCCAAAAACCCATCAAAAGACACCTCCAGCAATCCAACACCTACCTATACTTATGCCGATACAGGTACTTTTGTAATGAAATTAAAAGTAACAGCTATAGGTGGTTGCGAAGATTCTGCAACTGCGCAGATAGCAGTTTTCCCGGGTTTCAAAGCCAATTTTTCTATATCGGGTAGTTGTATTTTAAATCCCTATCAATTCAAAGATTTAAGTACCGCACAATATGGCTTAATTAATGGTTGGCAGTGGAATTTCGGGGATCCCAATACCACAGCTGATACTTCTTCACAACAAAACCCATCATATACGTATGCATCTACAGGAACAAAAACTGTTTTTTTCACTGTATATAGCTCAAAAGGGTGTACTGATACTATTTCTAAAACCATCACAATTCCAGACAAACCGTTCATTAATCTACCATTTCGCGATACACTTATTTGTAGTATAGATACATTACCACTTTTTGCCAGCAGTCCGGGAAGTACCTTCCAATGGACAAGCATACAGGCACCCAACAGTATTATTAATGCAACTTCTGCAAATCCTTTTGTTCATCCAAAAGATACAGCCACCTATGTAGTTACAGTTAACAATAATGGTTGCATAAACAAGGATTCTATTCAAGTAAATGTTTTACAGTTCATTACCATTAATGCCGGACCAGATACCAGTATATGTAAAACAGATACCTTACAGTTTCATCCAATAAGTTATGCTTTGAGTTACAAATGGACCAGCACTAACGGTATACCTATTGCTGCAGTAAAAAATCCAAAAGTAGTACCATCTTCTAACGCTACTTACTTTGTTCAAGCAAATCTAGGCAAATGCCCTGCTTATGATACAGTGAATGTTCAAGTATTCCCATACCCCACATTACAAGCTTCAGGCAATGCTATCATTTGTTTTGGAAACAGAACACAACTATATGGTGCTACTAATGCAGATAACTTTAGCTGGTCGCCAAGTAATTCATTGATGAATGCTAATACACTTCAACCCATTGCAGGCCCCAACAAAACTACCTACTACACGCTTACTGCACAAAACAATACCGGCTGCACAAAAGCTGTTACAGATAGTATATTGGTGAAAGTAGTTCAACCTATTCAAATTAAACTTAACAACGATACGTCTGTTGTGGTAAATCAGCCACTACAACTACATGCTTTAATAACAGATAGTAGTCATTTTGCATATAATTGGGTACCATCCAATTATTTAAATAACCCAGCTATCTCTCATCCAATTGCAACTATTACAAGTCCTATTAATGAAATTAGATTTTCCGTAAAAGCTACCGATTCTATATCGGGCTGCTATGGAGAGAATAGTGTATTGGTAAAAGTGTATAATACCGGACCCGATATTTTAGTTCCCAAGGCTTTTACGCCAAATGGGGATGGGAAAAATGAAATAATGAGGCCTATTTTATTAGGAATACAACGTTTAGATTTTTTCAGTATTTACAACCGGTGGGGGCAACTTATTTACACAACCTCCCAACCTAATGCAGGATGGGATGGAACACTAAATGGTAATGCACAGCCGAGTGGTGCTTATATTTTTTTAACAAAAGGAATAGATTATTTAGGAAACACTATATCAAAAAATGGTACTATTTTATTAATCAGGTAAATTTGAAGTTCATTTTAGTTATAGGTTTAGAAAGGGATAAACTTCAATATTAAAAACATAAAATATGGATAAAACAATACTTATTACCGGTGCAACTTCAGGTTTTGGAAAAGCTATTGCACAACTATTTGCCGAACACAAATGGAATTTAATTATTACCGGAAGAAGAAAAGATCGGTTAGCACAATTATCAGAAGAGTTAAAACAAAAGTATCATATTGAAATACTTCCTTTGGTATTTGATGTACAAGATAGAAATGCAGTTTTTGATACACTTGAACATATACCTGACGAGTGGAAAAAAATTGATGTTTTAGTAAATAATGCAGGCTTAGCCCTAGGAAGAGAACCATTTGATAAAGCCAACATAGATGATTGGGAAACGATGTTGAATACCAACGTTAAGGGATTGATGTATGTTACTAAAGCCGTTTTGCCATTTATGATTCCACAAAAAAAAGGGCATATAATTAATATTGGCTCTATTGCAGGCAAAGAAGTATACGTAAATGGAAATGGCTATTGCGCTAGTAAACATGCAGTAGATGCACTTAGTAAAGCCATGCGTATTGATTTATTGCCACATAAAATTAAAGTAACTGCCATACATCCCGGAGCTGCAGAAACTGAATTTTCAATGGTACGTTTTAAAGGAAATGAAGTTATTGCAAAATCGGTTTACGAGGGTTATACTCCATTATATGCAGAAGATATAGCTAACATTACCTTCTATTGTGCCACCTTACCTGTACATGTTTGTATTAATGAACTTATTGTAACTAGCACAGCGCAAGCTAATTCAACAACTTTTTTTAAAGAATAAATAAAAAAAATCCAATCTAACACACACATTTTATCTGTAAAACCTGTAAGGTAAATAGGTATTTATGTAACAAATTAATTTGTTCAAAGATTTACTTTTAATGTATGGTTAAATACTTTAAAATCTGCAAATGATATATGAAAAAAGGTATTAATTAAACCAATTAAATATTTTACGCAACATTTAAAAGAAATCATGAACAAAAAAATAATTTTTATTTTTCTATTAATGGGTGTCATTACCCTAAATAAGGTAGAGGCTCAATTTAGTTTAAATATTAATATTGGCACTCAACCCATATGGGGACCAATAGGCTATGATTATGCAGAAAATTATTATATGCCAGCAATTGGGGTATATTATAATGTTGCAGGGCAACAATATACTTACAGAGAAAATAATAGATGGGTAAGCACCCATAGCTTACCTTACCGTTACAGAAACTATGATTTATACAACGGTTACAAAGTGGTTATTAATCAACCAAGACCCTATTTGCATGACGATGAGTATCGTGGTAAATATGCACAATACCGAGACGTACATAATCAACCGATAATTCGAGATAGTAGAGACAATAAGTATTTTGAAAGCAAAGATCACCCAATGCATAATCAGTGGAAAGGCAAACCCAATGATGATAGAAATAGGGGTCAAAATAATCATGAAAAAGGCAAAAACCATAATAAAATGGGAAATAATTATAATGAACATGATAACTAATTCTTTTTAAAACAATTATAAGTTACCTTTTATAAAACGACACTACTTTATTAGCAGTAGTGTCGTTTTATTTTGTAAAGCAAGAAATGAAATATAGGGAAGATTGATCTATAATAACATGGATTAGTATAACAAACTAGCTTAATTCCTCTAATTTAATTACTTTAAACGCCAGATAAACATTCAATCAATTTATTTTTAACATCATGAAGCATTTCAGAAAGAAGTTCAGAGTATCATATTTTATGTTATTGGTAATAACAATTCTAAATATAACATCATTGTATGCTCAAGTGCATTAAGCAATTTTTCCGCTTTGGGAAAAAAGGAGCACCGGGTTTTGAACAGTTGAAAAAAAATACC
>JAGWPI010000273.1 GCA_028877005.1 Bacteroidota bacterium
AATCATGCAAAAAGGACCCGTTTCTCAATTTATAGAACATCATTATAGGCATTTTAATGCCGCTGCTTTAATGGATGCAGCCAAAGGCTATGAAGCCCATTTGGCCGATGGTGGTAAAATGATGATTACCCTTGCCGGCGCTATGAGTACAGCCGAATTGGGTATTTCATTAGCCGAAATGATAAGGCAGGATAAGGTGCAAATTATTAGTTGTACCGGCGCCAATTTGGAGGAAGATATTATGAATTTGGTGGCACATAGCCATTATAAGCGGGTGCCCAACTACCGCGATTTAAGTCCACAAGAAGAGTGGGATTTATTAGAAAATCATTATAACCGTGTTACCGATACGTGTATACCTGAAGAAGAAGCTTTTCGTCGTTTACAACAACATATTTTTAAACTATGGAAACAAGCAGATGAAAAAGGTGAACGTTATTTTCCGCATGAATACATGTATCAAATGCTGCTAAGCGGTGTATTAGAACAATACTATGAAATTGATCCCAAAAACAGTTGGATGCTGGCAGCCGCACAAAAAAATATTCCCATTGTTGTACCAGGTTGGGAAGATAGTACCATGGGTAATATTTTTGCCAGTTATGTTATTAAAGGTGAATTAAAAGCAGGTACCATGAAATCGGGTATTGAATACATGGTGGAGTTAAGTAATTGGTATCGTGCAAATAGTGGAGGAAAGGGGGTAGGGTTTTTTCAAATTGGTGGTGGTATTGCCGGCGATTTCCCTATTTGTGTAGTGCCCATGATGTATCAAGATTTGGCATGGCACGATGTGCCGTTCTGGAGTTATTTTTGCCAAATTAGTGATTCTACTACTTCTTATGGCTCATACTCCGGTGCAGTACCTAATGAGAAAATTACATGGGGAAAATTAGATATACACACACCTAAGTTCATAGTAGAAAGTGATGCTACTATTGTAGCCCCATTGATGTTTGCCTGGATATTAGGTTGGTAATTTATTGGTGCCCGGCAGCATTAGTTATTACTATTTGGCTTCTGTTGCGTCGCACACTTGTACGTTAATAACACTATTGAGCAAGGGCTAAGTAACGTAATTGTGCTTTGCCCTTGCTAAGATTACAGAGGGTTAACTTATTTCTATTCTTAAAATATGCTATCTGCATATCTCATCTCTATTTTTTTAAAATATAGACTCATTAACCTGCTGCAACTAATTATTCGCAATATTTCCATTTTTGTTTAATAGAATTAAACAATGTGTTTTACGCCTAAAAAATGTAGAAAATTAGATTGGTAATTTTGCATTAATAATGAAGAACTAGTTTTATGTATCGTTTATTTCATTCAAGTTTTCAATAACTAAAAATGCGTAGGGTAATTTTTTATCATCGACTTACATCCACTAAATACTTTTTAATAATGTATTACAATGCTTACTTAACAAGTTCTATAAAAGTCAAAATTTATATTGCTTATAAACTTGTTTGCACACAAAAGCGTAGGCATATTTTGCATATTACATTTTACTAATGTTATTTTTTAAGTTGTTTTACTATGCTCTATTTAAAAACCCTATACCAGTCGGTATAGGGTTTTTGTTATACATTACAATTTAAAAGATAATATTACCTGGCATTGGGCATATTCAATGCTTTATCGCGCACTAACATATTATCGCGGTTGGCCATTTCCCATGCAGTATAAAATATCATTTGGGCTCTTTTACTCATTAAGTCAAAATTAATTTTGTCAACTGTATCGGTTGGTTTGTGGTAATCAGCTAACAACATACCATCGTAAAAAAATAAAATAGGTACACCCTTTTTTGCAAAATTATAATGATCGCTGCGGTAGTATATTCGGTTGGGATCCTGAGGGTCGTCATACTTATAATCTAAATTTAAGCCTACATATTTTTTATTGGCGGCTTCATTAATAATAGGTAATTCACTGCTTAATTTATCATGTCCAATCACATATACATAATTTAATGAATCGGCTGTTTTGCGTTCGGTATCTACACGTCCAATCATATCAGTATTTAAATCAACAGAAGTTTTATCTAATGGAAAAATGGGATGCTCTGAATAATATTCACTTCCCCATAAGCCTTTTTCTTCACCACTTACTGTCA
>JAGWPI010000274.1 GCA_028877005.1 Bacteroidota bacterium
GAGTACAAGTAATATTAGAGTGCACCGAGCATAAAACTTCAGGTTTGCCCGGAACTAGTCGTTACATCTCTGTAAAAAACAAAAAAAATACACCTGAAAGATTAGAGTTAAAAAAGTATAATCCTATTTTGAAAAAAGTAACTGTTCATAAAGAAATTAAATAATCATGGCAAAAGCAGCAAAAACAGCGATTAAAACAAAAGACCAAAAAGCAGCCGCTGAAGCAAAAAACTGGACAAAAGTTATTAAACCTGTTCGTAGTCCTAAAACCGGTGCTTACACGTTTAAAGAGGCTATTGTTCATAAAGACAAGGTGAAAGATTTTTTGGCCAAATAATTATTATCATTATTATTATTGATATGATAAAGCTTTCCTTTGTTGGGAAGCTTTTTTAATTAAATATACTTGAATACTTGTTTAAAGCTTTCAAATAATTGTATGCTTCATTGATTTAGTAAATAAGGAATGAAAAAATAATTTTTAATCTTACTTTGTGCCTGTAATATTATTGTCCGTTTTATATTATTAATTATGGGATTTTTTGAAAAACTATTTGGCAAAAAGGAAAAAGAAAGTTTAGAGCAGGGTTTGCAAAAAACAAAAGAAGGTTTTTTAGCAAAAATATCTAAAGCAATTACCGGAAAAAGTACCATTGATGCATCAACTTTAGACCAATTAGAAGAAGCATTAATTAGTGCCGATGTTGGTATTGATACTACTTTACAAATTATTTCCCGGATTGAAGAAAGGGTAAAAAAAGAAAAATATGTAAATACATCAGAGCTGAATCATTTATTAAAAGAAGAAATTCAGCATATGTTGTACGATGTAGATGAATTGCATAAAAGCTTTGAAATTCCCACAAACAAGAAACCTTATGTAATTTTAATTGTAGGTGTAAATGGTGTGGGGAAAACTACCACCATTGGTAAATTAGCACACAATTATACTAAAGCTGGGTATTCAGTATTATTAGGTGCAGCAGATACATTTAGGGCTGCAGCAGTTGATCAGTTAACTATTTGGAGCGAACGAGTAGGTGTGCCAATCATAAAACAAGCCATGGGTAGTGATCCGAGTGCAGTTGCCTTTGATACTGTTAAAAGTGCCATAGCCAAAAACATTGATATTGTAATAATTGATACTGCAGGTAGACTACATAATAAAGCACATTTAATGGAAGAATTATCTAAAATAAAGCGGGTTATTCAAAAAGTTATACCAGATGCACCTCATGAAGTGATGTTAATTTTAGATGGCTCAACCGGTCAAAATGCATTGCAACAGGCTAAACAATTTACTGCTGCAACAGAAGTAAATGCTTTAACTATTACCAAATTAGATGGAACGGCTAAGGGTGGGGTAGTACTTGCTATTGCTAATGAGTTTAAAATACCTGTAAAGTTTATTGGCGTTGGAGAAAAAATTGATGATTTACTTGTGTTTGATAAAAAAGAATTTGTAAATAGTTTGTTTGACTGAAAATGAATATCATAACATAAGTATATAAACCAATTAAAAAAGTTTGGTGTTTTATTAACACCAAACTTTTTTTGAAAAGAGTTACTTAGGGCTTTAAAAAGCATATCGAATTCCTAAACCTCCCCAACCACCTTCAAAATAAGAATAACCTACTAAGTTAAAAGATGGTTGCCAGTCAAAACTGATATTCAATGGGGCACCTTTAATTTTGTAGTCTAATCCCAAAACACCATCAATGCCAATTGCCACAGAATTATCTCTATATGGATAATCCCTTTTCCAATTATTATTATAAGAACCAATATGTGCACCAGGGCCAACATACCATTTTAATCCGGGAGCACCATTAATATCACCATGAATTTCATATAATCCGGTTAACCTAAAACCATATTGCCAAAAATAACCCAACCCTTCAATGGCATTATTCCCATTAACAAAATGTTTCACTGAAACTGCTCCGGGATAAATTTTTAAACCGACGGCTGTTTGATAAGAACTGCTTAAATTTTGCGCTTCAGATTTAACAATACCAAGCGATAATAAAATGAGGCTTAGGATGAATATTTTTTTCATAAATAACATTTTTGCAAAATTATCAAAAAATCGTGCCAAAATTTTGTATATAAAACTTTGATTCTTACAAGTTTATTTGAATTTTTTCTTGTTAGTTTGTGGTATGCATACATTTAAACAACTTACCGAACAATTTACACAATACTTTTCTATACA
>JAGWPI010000275.1 GCA_028877005.1 Bacteroidota bacterium
ATTTATCAGCCTTATTTTGCCACCCTTAGAATTGTTTTTGTTTTTATTCATTGCCTTTACTGCTTTTGATGCATTGAATTTTCCGAAAGAGTTTGATTTTCGTATTTATAAACTAACCTTTTTTGAAGTCATTGACAGCTTAACCAATGCATCGCTCATCATTGTATTTATTTGGCTTTGTTTACGGGTAATTGATTTTATTGCTTTGGTAATGGCCGATAAAGCCTTAGTATCAAAAGAAGCTGCAGATCGGCAGATTTTACTCTTCTTTAAAGATTTTTTGAAAGTGCTATTGGTTTTGATGGGTGTTTTAATGGTATTGAAGTTTTCTTTTCATCGTGATGTAAGCGGATTACTCACCGGTTTAAGTCTGGTAGGGGCGGCTGTTGCTTTTGCCACTAAAGAAAGTATTGAAAACTTAATTGCCTCATTCATTATATTTTTTGATAAACCTTTTAGAGTGGGCGATTTTGTTAAAGTACAAAGTTTTGCCGGTACTGTTGAAAAAATTGGTTTACGCAGCACCAAAATTCGTTCAGCTGCTAAAACATTACTTACCATTCCTAATAAACAAATGGTAGATAGTGTGGTAGACAATGTTACGTTAACTACCCAACGTATGGCGGAATTGCGTATGGAGTTAGGCTTAACTACAACGCCGGCACAAATGAATGATTTGCTGAATGCGATAAGAACGTATTTAAAAAATAATAGCATGGTGGTAAGCAGTATGGTAAATTTGGTAGATGCCGGCAAAAAAGCACATATTATAAGTGCTTTGTATTATGTAAAAATGCCACAGGAGTACAGCGATTTTTTATTATTGTGTGAAGGCTTAAATTTATTTGCCATACAAAAAGTGCAGGAATTGAACATTGATTTGGCTGCTGCCAATACCGAAGTACACGTTAAGCATATAGATGATACTTTGGCACATTAGCTATTTAAATTGGTTTGTATTTCCAACAAAAACTGCCGCATTTTTTCTAATAGTTGTACTAGTTCAAATTGTTCGGCGGCCTTGTTTTTATTGGCTTTTAAGTATTGTTTAGCCCCTTCAATACTTAATTTTTTATCGCGCAGCAAATAATAAATTAAGGCAATGTTTTTAATATCTTCAAATCTAAACAACCTATCGCCTTTTCTGGTTTTGCGTGGTTTTAATATTTCAAACTCATTCTCCCAATATCGAATTAAAGAAGTGGTTACATTAAACCATTTGGCTACATCGCCAATAGGGTGATACAACTTTTGTTGTAAGGTAGCATCATCGGGTAGTTGTATAGCTTCGGCAGAACTAAGTAATACCTTGTGTGATTTTCTTCCCCTTTTATGCAAGTTAGTAGGGGTTGCTGTGGGTGCCTCTTGCACATTGTTAGCAGTAGGTGAAATAACAGTATTGGAGGGTATGGCTGTCTGTACATTTTTAATTTTTACCTGAATTTGATTGTTGGCAAATACAACTTTTCCTTTACCCGCAGATTCGGGTACCGGATTACCAAACAAGTCTAATTGCTGTGTAGCCATGCCGTAAAATTACCAACTATTCTATAATTGGGTACAATAGGCATAATAAAAGATTGTATTTATCTTGCACTTATTATGGAAAATATATCTGTTATAGCCGTTTGTGGAGCCGGAACTATGGGCAGTGGCATTGCACAGTTATGTGCCCAAAAAGGTATTGATACCGTGTTGTTTGATGTAAATGCTTCGGTTCTTGCCAATAGTCGTCAAAATATAACCAATCGATTAAATGATTTACTGCAAAAAGGTAAAATTTCTACAACAGAACTTGCAGCTATACAAGGCAAGTTACATTTTACCCATCAGTTAGCAGATTGTAAAGCACCTGTTATTATAGAAGCTATTATAGAACAAAAGCAGGCAAAAATTGCATTATTGAATCAATTATTAGTCATTAATCAAAACCAAACTATTTTGGCTACCAATACCTCATCTATTTCTATTAATGAATTGGCTAAGGGTATAACACAGCCGCATGTATTGGCCGGTTTGCATTTTTTTAATCCGGCAACTATTATGCAATTAGTAGAAGTAATTAAAGGCGAACAAACGGCACCGACTACCATTGATATTTTAATAGCACTGAGCAAACAATTAAATAAAACGCCGGTAATTTGTAATGATGCGCCGGGTTTTATTGTGAATAGAGTTGCCAGGCCTTATTACTTAGAAGCACTTAGATTGGTAGAACAAGGTTTGGCAACGGTTGAACAGGTAGATGCTATAATGGAATCATCAGGCTTTAAAATGGGTCCATTCCGTTTAATGGATTTAATTGGCATTGACATTAATTATGGCGTAAGTTGTATTGTTTGGGAAGCATTGGGAAAACCGGCTAGGTTAACCCCTTCTGCCTTGCAACAGCAAAAAGTGGCTACTCATGAATTAGGTAAGAAAACCGGGAAAG
>JAGWPI010000276.1 GCA_028877005.1 Bacteroidota bacterium
GATTATCGGTATTTAGAAGTAATGCAGAGATTTACGCGCAATTAATTGATGATGATAATGGTGTAACATTAGCTGCTGCTTCTTCAAGAGATAAACATTTGGTTGCTCAGAAAGTTACAAAAATAGAAAAAGCTAAAATGGTAGGTGCAGCTATTGCACAAAAAGCTGCAGAGCTGGGCATCACAAGTTGTGTATTTGACAGAGGAGGCAATTTATACCATGGTCGCGTAAAAAGTGTAGCTGATGGTGCTAGAGAAGGCGGTCTCCAATTTTAATCTAAACAAATATTTAATAATTTAGGTCCATGTCTAAAATAATCGAAAATAAAGTAAAACTAACCGGTGATATTGAACTGAAAGAAAAAGTAGTTGCAATTAACCGTGTTGTAAAAACCACCAAAGGCGGACGTACATTTAGTTTCTCAGCATTAGTCGTTGTTGGAAATGAAAAGGGTATTGTTGGTCAAGGATTAGGTAAGGCAAAAGAGGTTCAGGAAGCAATTGCTAAAGGTATTGATGATGCAAAAAAGAATTTGGTAAAAGTACCTGTAATGCATGGAACAATTCCTCACGAACAATGGTCAAAAGCTGGTGCTGCAAAAGTTTTAATTAAACCCGCTGCTCATGGTGCTGGTGTAATTGCCGGTGGCAGTATGCGCGCAGTACTAGAAAGTGCAGGTGTTACCGACGTTTTAGCTAAAAGTTTAGGTTCAGCTAACCCACATAACGTTGTTAAAGCTACTATTAAAGCGTTAACTGAATTACGTGAGCCAATTCAGGTTGCAAAAAATCGTAATTTAAAATTAACTAAAGTTTTTAATGGCTAAACTCTAGCTTTTTAGCTGAGGTAAAAATTATGAAGATCATGAAAAAAATTAAAGTTACACAAATAAAAAGTGGTATCGATAGATCTGAGCGTCAAAAGAAAACCTTAGAAGCACTTGGCTTAAATAAGTTAAATGCTTCACGCGAAATTGAGGCTACTCCCCAAATCTTAGGTATGGTTAATAAAGTTAGCCATTTGGTTAAGGTTGAGGAAGTTAAATAACCCAATAATATTTATGCTAAATGCATTATGTGAAGTATTTTCACATATCATTTAGCATTAACATTTATTCATCATGCGAGGGGCGATTCCCCGATAAGTACAAAATCAATAAAAATGAAACTACACAATTTAAAACCAGCAGAAGGCGCTACACACAAACAAAAAAGATTAGGTAGAGGTGAGGCTTCCGGTAAAGGTGGTACATCTACAAAAGGTAACAAAGGTGGACAAAGCCGTGCAGGTTACCAACGTAAAAATGCTTTTGAAGGTGGTCAAATGCCAATACAGCGCAGATTACCTAAACGTGGATTTAAAAATATTCATCGTATTGAATACAAAGTCTTCAATTTAGGTCAAATTGAAACTCTGAACGAAAAATATGCATTTTCAGAGTTTTCGTTAGAAAACCTTTACATTAATGGATTAGTGAATAGAACTGATAAAGTTAAAATTTTGGGTAATGGGGAGCTGAAAACCAAATTAAATTTTAAAGTAAATGCTATTAGTGACAAAGCAAAAGCTGCTATTGAATCTGTAGGCGGTACTGTGGAGCTAATTAAATAATTTACTGTATATTGCCCTGCGCATTTATTTGCGTGTGAATTACTTAAGGTTTTAAACTCATAACAACAGTATTTGTGAAAAAATTCATCAAAACAATTAAGAATATTTGGGGTATTGAAGAACTGCGCGATAAAATTATTGTTACGCTTGCTTTAATATTAGTTTATCGGTTTGGTACACACGTGGTACTACCCGGTATTGATCCCAATTTGTTAGATCAAACTAAGTTAAATGCTGCTAATAAAGGTCTTTTGGGGCTCTTCGATACATTTGCAGGTGGTGCTTTTACACAAGCTTCTATATTTGCATTGGGTATTATGCCTTATATATCTGCTTCCATTTTTATGCAGTTAATGACCATTCTTGTTCCACAATTACAAAAAATTCAAAAAGAAGGAACGAGTGGACAAAATAAAATAAATCAATGGACACGTTATTTAACCGTAATTGTAACTGCTTTCCAAGCAGGTGCTTATGTTGCTTATTTAACAAATCCTCAGGGTGGATATGCCCAAGCCATTTTGCTAGATAGAACTATTTTCACATTTACAACTGTCATTACACTTTCTGCAGGTACTCTGTTTGTAATGTGGTTGGGTGAAAGAATACAAGATAAAGGGCTTGGTAATGGTACTTCTATCATTATTATGGTGGGCATTCTAGCTCGCTTTCCTCAAGCAACCATTCAGGAATTTTCTGCTAAAAGTGAAAAAGCAGGTGGCGGATTATTAATTTTCTTAATTGAAATTGCCATATTAGTTGCCGTAATCATGAGTTTAATCATTCTAGTACAGGGTGTTCGTAAAATACCTGTTAATTATGCCAAACAAATTATAGGTAACAGGCAATTTGGTGGGGCAAGGCAATTTTTACCCGTTAAAGTAAATAGTGCCGGGGTAATGCCTATCATTTTTGCACAAGCCATCATGTTTTTACCAACTTTGGTTTCCTTTACAAATATTGATTCTGCTAAAGGAATCATCAAAATTTTTAATGATCATAGTAACCCTTGGTATATGCTTATTTATGGTGTAATGGTGATTGGCTTTACTTTCTTATACACTGCGTTAATATTTAATCCTAAGCAAATATCAGAAGACTTAAAGCGTAATAATGGGTTTATACCTGGTGTTAAACCCGGTCAACCTACTACTGATTATATTGGATCTATAATGGATAAGGTTACTTTACCCGGAGCCATTTTTTTAGCCATCGTAGGTATTATGCCCGGATTTGCACAAAAATTAGGCGTTACTAGTGCATTTAGTACATTTTATGGTGGTACCTCATTGTTAATTATGGTGGCAGTTATATTAGATACTTTACAACAAATTGAAACTTATTTGTTAATGAGGCAATATGATGGCTTAATGACTGGTGGTGGAAGAATACAAGGAAGGCAAGGTGTTACATCTTCAGTACTTTAATCATAAAATATTTTCTTTATAATAGTAACCTGTTGGGCTTAAGCTCAACAGGTTTTGTTTTTAAAGTTGAATTTATCTGCACTGCAGTAACTATCAATTTTATCAATTAATTTTATTTAAATGTCACGAAGAAATAATGTAAATATGATGTATGCTAAAACAGAACAGGAAATTGAGATCATGAAAAAAGCTGCCTTGTTGGTAAGTAAAACCTTAACTGAAGTGGCTACTTTTTTAAAGCCTGGTATAACAACTTTACAAATTGATAAGCTTTGTTTTGAATTTGTACAAGATCATAAGGCTATCCCTTCATTTCTAAATTATCATGGTTATCCTTATTCAGTTTGTGCCTCAGTAAACGATGTAGTTGTGCATGGATTCCCCAATCATCAACCTATTAAAGATGGCGATATTGTATCAATTGATATGGGGGTAATTTTAAATGGATGGCATGGCGATCACGCTTATACATTCATTATGGGAGATGTTGCGCCCGAAATTTTACAACTAGTAAAAATTACTAAAGAGAGCTTATATAAAGGCATAGAAAAAGCAATTGTAGGAAATAGGGTTGGAGATATTTCTTTTGCGATACAGGAACATACTGAAAAAAAAATGGGCTATGGTGTTGTTCGTGAACTGGTGGGTCATGGATTAGGACGATCACTACATGAAGACCCTCAAGTACCCAACTATGGTAAACGTGGTAATGGTCCTAAATTAAAAGAAAATTTAGTGTTAGCAATAGAACCTATGATTAATTTAGGTTCAAAAGATGTGTATACAGAAAAAGATGGTTGGACAGTAAAAACCAAAGACGGTAAAGTTTCTGTTCATTTTGAACATGATGTTTGTGTAAAGAAAGATAAACCCCTTATTTTAAGTGATTATTCTATTATTGAAGCTGCTGAAAAAAAGAATATAAATTTAAATACAAGTTACTATTCATGATTTTTTTTGAAGGATTTGCATCTTAAGTTGATTAATTAGGTGCTCATAATTCTTTTATATGTAATATATATTCATATATGCGAAGCGTAATATTTACAGTTAGTTTTATTTTATTAAGTATAGTAGTAGTTAATGCTCAAAAGCAATCGGAACTGAATTGGTTTAGCCAATATCAGGAAACGTATAGGGCTGAAATTATGCAGCAGTATATTGATTTTATTAGTATTCCCAATACAACTTCATCTCAGGGTATGCTGTTAAAAAATGCTCAATTTTTATTAAAGCAAATGCAGCTTGCAGGTATTAAGCAAGTGCAACTATTAAAGCTAAATGAAAATATTCCTCCTGTAGTATATGGTGAAGTAAAAGTGCCTGGGGCAACTCAAACAATAGTATTTTATGCACATTATGATGGACAGCCTGCCGATAGTACTAACTGGTACAAAGGATTACACCCATTTATACCTTCCTTTTACAATTACCCCATTCAAGAGGGTGGCACTTCCTTAACTAAAGAACAATTTATTGATAGTTTAAATGATGATTATAGGATTTATTGTCGCGGAGTAGCTGATGATAAAGCAGGAGTAATGGCCATCATACAGGCCTATATTGCTTTAAAAAAAATTAATATTCAACCTAAGTTTAATATTAAATTCTTTTTTGAAGGGGAAGAAGAAGCTGGATCTCCCCATCTTGGTGAAGTGCTTCAACAAAACAAATTATTATTACAATCTGACATTTGGATTATATGTGATGGTCCACAGCCTTTCAATAAAAAAAATTTAATTTCTTTTGGTGTTAGAGGCGATACACATATGGATATTACATTGTATGGTAGCAAGGTACCACTTCATAGCGGACATTATGGTAATTGGGCACCCAATCCTGCATGGAATTTAATTCGTTTATTGGCTTCTATGAAAAATGATAGCGGCTATGTAACTATAAAAAATTTTTATGCAGATGTACAACCCTTCTCTGCTGAAGATAAAAAACTTTTAGCCGATTTAGATCTTAATGATGCAAAATTGAAACAAGAATTTGGTTTTAATCATGCCGAGATGCAAAATGTTAGTTTATCGGAAGCAATTTTTTTACCTACATTAAATATTAATGGAATAGCTAGTGGAAATGTAGGTAAACTATCAACCAATAGCATACCTGCTTCTGCTTCTGTTAGTTTAGACTTACGGTTAGTTCCTGGAAATGATTATCAAAAACAGCAACAAAAAGTGCTGCAACATATACAAAGTAAAGGTTATTATATTATTGACCATGAGCCCTCAGACCATGAAAGAATGGCACATACACATATTGCAAAAGTAATTTGTGGATCTGGTTATAATGCCCAAAAAACACCCATAAATTTGCCTATTTCTCAGAAAATTATTCAAGCCATATCTACTATTTCCACAAATGGTTTAATGATAATGCCCTTAACAGGCGGTAGTCTTCCTCTTTTTACAATTGAGCAACAATTAAATGCTAAAGCCATTTCTATACCTATTGCCAATTATGATGACAACCAGCACGCAGCAAATGAAAATATTCGGATTGGCAATTTTTGGAATGGGATTAAAGAAATGATTTCAATTATGACAATGCAATAATGCAAACAGCAAAAAATTTAATAGTAGTAGGAGGGGGTGCAGCCGGTTTTTTTTGTGCAGTAAATGCTGCGCGAATGAATCCTAATTTAATAGTAACTATTGTTGAAAAATCAGATAAGGTTTTATCCAAAGTAAAAATTAGTGGTGGCGGGCGTTGTAATGTAACACATGCTTGTTTCGATATTGCTTCTCTCACTGATTTTTATCCGAGAGGTGGTAATTTTTTAAAAAAATGTTTTCATTGGTTTAATACCATACATACCATTCATTGGTTTAAAGAGCGTAACATAAATATAGTTGCAGAACCAGATGGGCGTATGTTTAGTGATACCAATACCTCACAAACAATTATTAATTGTTTATTGGCAGAAGCAAACCGTTATAATGTAACTATATTATTAAGAACTGCTATTAATGAAGTAATTAATGAATATAATTATTTCATATTAAAAACTTCTCATGGTAATACCTTGCAGGCTAATTATGTTTGTATTACTACAGGCGGTTTTCCTTCTTTAGCACAGTGGAGTTGGCTTGCTAAACTTGGCCATACTATTATTCCTCCGGTTCCATCTTTGTTTACATTTAATTTACCTAAACATCCTATTCATGCTTTAATGGGTGTAAGTGTTTCTGAGGCTGTTGTTAAAATTTCCGGAACAAAATTAAAACAAACCGGTCCCCTTTTAATTACGCATTTTGGTTTCAGTGGTCCCGCTATATTAAAGCTTTCGGCATGGGGTGCCCGTTATTTAGCAGAAAATAATTATGAATTTGGTATAGAAATAAATTGGCTGCCACAAATGAGTGAGCAACAACTTAGAAATAAGCTAAATGAATTGAGATTTGATGCTGCCAAACAAATGATTGGTTCTAAGTGTTATTTTTCAATTCCATCAAGGCTTTGGCTTTTTTTCTTAGAACAAATTAAAATCTCTTCTCAAAAAAAATGGGCTGATATAACTAATCAACAAATTAATCAGTTAATCCTGCAACTGCAGTTTAATCATTATCAAATTAAGGGAAAAACAACTTTTAAAGAAGAATTTGTAACCGCAGGGGGTATAGATTTATCAGAAGTAAATCCAAATACTTTAGGCAGTAAAAAAATACCTAATTTATATTTTGCTGGAGAAGTATTAAATATAGATGGTATAACTGGAGGATTTAATTTTCAAAACGCATGGACAACTGCTTATATTGCTGCATCATCTATTGCTGAAATAAGTAGTCATGCAAACCATCAAAAAACTGCTACTGAATAATAAACAGTAGCAGTTGTACAGTTGCTTTAATTTAACCTTTTTTAGGTTTAGATGAAGCAGGTTTGTTGGCTTTATATCGCATATCTGGCGTACCGTCTTTTTTCTTTGGCCCGGCAACTTCCTTTTTTTCTTTATTTTCTTTATACCTCATATCAGCAGTTCCATCTTTTTTTACATGCTTTGCCGAGGTTGTAGCAGCTTCTTTTTTTTCTTTAGCGGGCTGTTTTTTGGGAGCTTGTGCAAAAGAAGCTGAAGAAAAAATGGCTAAAGCCAATACAATTGCAAAAATTTTTTTCATTTTTTTCATTTTTTAAATTATTGATTAAAAAAAGACTTTCATTTTTAATAAATGATTATCAAAATAAATTTAATTAAAAATTGGTTCTGGTGTAATTTTTTTATAATTTTTTAATAGTAGCATGTTTAGCCCATTATTTTAGATTAAATACGGATGGAAAAATTACCTAAAAAGGCTGTTTTACAGCAATAATTAATTACCTTTGCAGCCCGAATTAAAACAATCGGGTTTTATTATGATTTTTATTCACAAACAATTAAACGCTGATGCACAGGAGAATGTATCTGGTGCTGCTCAGGAAGCAGTTCAAGAACAATCTACAGCGACAACAACTGCACCTGTAGCCGAGTTACATGAAGAGGTAGTAACCGCTCATGATGATTTTGACTGGAGTATTGACAAACGTAATGTTAGTCTATACACTGATGATGAAAAAGCCAAATATGACAAAGTGTATGAAAATACATTTGTTCAAATTGAAGATGGCGAAATTTTACAGGGTGATATTGTTGGCTTAACAAAAACCGACGCTGTTATCAACATTGGATTCAAAAGTGATGGCTTAATTTCTCTTAATGAATTTCGCGATACACCAGGGTTGAAAATTGGTGACAAAGTGGAAGTAATGGTAGTTGAAAAGGAAGATAGAGATGGTAATCTACATTTAAGCCGCAAATCTGCCCGTATATTTCGTGCTTGGGAAAGAATTGTGGAAGTTCATAAAACAGGTGAAGTGGTTACCGGTACAGTTACATCTAAAACAAAGGGTGGTTTAATTGTAGATGTTTTTGGAATGGAAACCTTCCTGCCTGGCTCGCAAATAGATGTGAAACCTGTTACTGATTACGACCAGTTTGTGGGTAAAACAATGGAATTTAAAGTGGTTAAAATTAATGAAACCATTAAAAACGCCGTTGTGTCTCATAAAGCTTTAATTGAAAGTGATATTGAAGCCCAAAGAGCTGAAATTATGAGTAAATTAGAGAAAGGACAAGTATTAGAAGGTACGGTGAAAAATATTACAGACTTTGGTGCATTTATGGATTTAGGTGGATTGGACGGCTTACTATATATTACAGATATTTCATGGGGAAGAATTTCTCATCCATCAGAAGTGGTAAAAATGGATCAAAAATTACAAGTAGTAGTTTTAGATTTTGATGATGATAAAAAACGGATTAGTCTTGGTTTAAAACAATTAACCCCACATCCTTGGGATGTATTACCTGCTGATTTAGCAGAAGGGGCCGTTGTTAAAGGTAAAGTGGTAAATATTGAGGACTACGGTGCATTCTTAGAAATTCAGCCCGGTGTTGAAGGACTGGTACACGTATCTGAAATTACATGGGCTAATACCCCAATTAATGCCAAAGAGTTCTTTAAATTAGGTGATGAGTATGAAGCTAAAGTAGTAACTCTAGATAAAGAAGCTCGCAAAATGAGTCTTTCTATCAAACAAATGACTGAAGACCCATGGAGCACCATTGAAACCAAATTTGCAGAAGGTAGCAAACACAAAGGTTTAGTGAAAAATATTACTCCTTACGGTGTATTTGTTGAATTAGAGGCCGGAATTGGAGGTATGATTCATATTAGTGATTTAAGCTGGTTAAAGCGTTTCAATCATCCGGGAGAATATGTAAAAGTGGGTGATTATATTGATACGATTATTTTAGGTATTGATAAAGAAAACCGCAAATTACAATTAGGCCATAAACAATTAGAAGAGGATCCTTGGAATGCTTTGGAAGAAACTTTTGGCGTAGGTACAGTTCATGAAGGGACTATCATTCGTAAAGATGATAAAGGCGCTGTTGTGCAACTGTCTTATGGTTTAGAAGGATTTGCTCCTAACCGCCATTTAGTAAAAGAAGATGGAAAATCTGTTGGAGCAGATGAAACAGCACAATTTATTGTAATTGAGTTTGACAGAAACGAAAAACGTATAGTTTTAAGCCATAGCAAAATTTGGGAACAAGCTCAGGCAGAGGAAAAAGAGTCTGTAAAAAAAGAAGCTAAAGCTGAAGCAGAAAAAACCAAAAAAGCTGTGAAAAATATTCAAAGTAAGGTTGAGAAAGCTACCTTAGGCGATTTAGGTGCTTTAGCTGATATCCGCGCCAAATTAGAAGGCGATGAGAAGGAAGGCGAAAACAAATAAAATTGTTTACAACTATTCAATAACGTCTCATGTCAATAAAGGCATGAGACGTTTTATTAACTACTTGTATGAAATTTTAACACAACAGGGTCACATTTCAATTTATACTATCGCTATTTTACATTAATTTATATTTCGTTTTCCCCATATCTTCTTTTTTTACTAGCCTTATATTTATCATAAATAATTTCACTCATAGTTTTGTGGTATACTTTGGATTCAACCCAAGAAATAATATCCAAATAAGCAAAAGCACGAGTTTCAAATCTGTTTTTCTCTAAATGTTTTATTTTAGAAAGTAATAACTGTAATGCATCATCTAGTTTTTCTTCTCCAACAAAAAATGATCTTCTTAAAAAAGCAAAAATTTCTTCTTCTACAATAGTTAAATTTTGCATCCGAGCCATGTACCGATAAACTGATTTAATGAGTGATTCCAATATGTCAAAATTTCCCATTTCATAATGCGCTAATAAATGCATTAAGCGAGCATAGCATTGCAAGTCGTTTCTTAAAGAAAAATTATCATTGATTATTTTTTGCAAGTAATCAATACACTTGGCAAATTGTCTGCTGCCAAAGTAAAGAGAAGCAATTTTATAGTTAAATACCAAAATACGGTGTGCATCAATAAACCTTTCAAGTTTTTGCATTTCTGCCTCCATGGCGGGGATGATAGTTAATCCTTCCTCAAATGTGCCAGTCATTAAGTACCAGTTAATTTTTGCACTATGAATGTAAATAAAGGTTTGAATTCTGAAATTATCATGCTGATTAGCCAGATCGGTGATTGAAAACGCCTCAAAGCGTTGAAGTATAATTTGAAACTTATCAAAATTTCTTAAATCAAAGTGCGCATTTAGTAAGTTGTGTAGTCCTTTAATGTAATGTCCTGTTTCAACAGCAATCATATTGGGTTGTTCATCAAACAATCCTAGCCACTTTTCACTATAACGATAATACATTAAAAAGTCCTGTCGAATAAATGCATACCATGTATAGCTTTGGTATAAATATAAGCGTTCATAAAACCCAGTAAGCATATAAGCATTCTCCGGCAGGTTTTCTTTAAAAAACAATTTTACATCTGTTTCATCTTGTACATTTCTTGCATGACCGTTTTTAATATACCATGTATATAAGTGTAATGCTAGGTTTGATAAGGCAGATACCTGTGTTACATGTTCACTTACTTTTATAGATTCCGCGGTTATTTGCATGGTTTTTCCCGGCATACTTCGGGTAATATGTAAGGTTTCAATTTTTTTTTCTAAAGAAAGCACCTGTGTCATAAAATTAAATTTATTGGCAGTTTTAGCCATTTCTTTAGCACGCTCTAAAATTTTTAGACTTTGCAGAAATAGACCTTTATTATACAATATTCTGGCGTAGTCTAATTGTTCGTTTAGTTGTAAGTCAATACTATCGGTGCTTTTTAATAACCTTAAACTAGCTAATACTTGTTTATATAAATGTGTTTTTAAATTAGCTAACTGAGGTTTATTAATATTACTTAAACGTTTTAATAAATTTTTTTCATCATAATCAGGCATTTTTTCTAATGCATCAAATAATTGCACAATTTTTAGATCTTCTTTATTGGAACTCCGTTTTATGTATAGCTTAAAATGCCTTTTTTCTGACTTTTGCAGTGATTGAATGAGTAGAAATAATGGGTCTGAATTTCTGTTGGGCATCATGTAAATTTTTTGATGAAACACAATGTAGATGCAGCTTTTACATCATTTAAAATTGGTTTAAGGTAATAAAATCATGCCTAAATTGATTTCTGTCAATAAAAAACCCACCTTACTTTTGTATAAGAAAGATGAGTTAAAGGTATTAAAGCAATCGTTAGAGAGACAAAAATCGTTAGAGGCAAAATTTTAAGGCAGTTATTTAAACTACCTTTCAATAATAAAGTTCAAGAATTTTCATATGGCAAGCAATCGTTAGAGGTCGTTCTGTTTCTACGGGATGACCCTTTTTTTATTCGGCACAGCAAGTTAAAGATTATTTAACACGCACCAAATTTTTTTTCAAATTTCTTATAAAAATGATTGATGAAGGACATTGAGATGCAAAGCCCCAAAATTTTGTAAAGAACTTAATTTTAAATCGGCAGCCCCCCATCTTTGTTCTTTTTGTTGGTGGTACATAGGAATAACTACACATTTCATTCTGGCAGCTTTTGCAGCAATAAGGCCATTAAAGGAATCCTCAAAACACACGCAATTAATAGGTGGCACTTTTAATTGCATGGCGCAATTAAGGTATACTTCTGGATGAGGTTTACCATAAGGTAAATTTTCGGCAGAAGCAGTTGCCATTATGTAATTTGAAATGTTTAATTGTTTTATAACCTGGTTAATGATGAATTGGGGCGAGGACGAGGCAATACCAATATTGAATTGTCTGGATTGAAAAAAATCAAAAATATAATCAACACCCGGCATTGCCTTCCCTTTTGCTGCAATTTTTGCTGCAACATTTTCTAAAATTTTTTGTTCCGCAATAATAATTTCTGTTTCCGGAATTTTAAATTTAGAAAACCATGTAGCTACAAATTCATGTGTACGTAAACCAGTGGTGGTATGGTATTGCAATTCGCTTAATTGAATTTGGTAATTAATAAAAGTTTCATCAGCTGCTTCTTTCCACAATGGCTCACTATCTATCAATAAACCATCCATATCAAATATTACCGTATTAATTGCCATTTTTTGCGCAAAGGTATTCTATTGTAATAAATCACTCCAATTTGATCTATATTTTAAAACCACCATTTTAATATGCAGTAACAATCTTTATATTGCGTAATTTTATAGGTAAACTATTTGCTTCATGCCTGTCACAGAAAAGTTAAAACACATTAAATTAATTCGTTCTTTTATTTATTGTTTAGTAGGGGCTATAACTTATCCGGGTATTGCAATTTTGAATCGTTTAAAAATTGAGGGGACTGAGCATTTGGCCAATTTGCCTAAACGCAATGTTTTATTTGTTAGTAATCATCAAACTTATTTTGCCGACGTTATTGTTTTTATACACATATTTTGCGCAGTAAAATGGCGAAAAAAGAATCGCCTAGGCATACCCTATTACCTACTAAATCCTTTTACACATGTGTATTTTGTTGCTGCGGAAGAAACAATGCGTAGTAGTTGGATTAGCAGGTTATTTATTTTAGCAGGTGCATTAACAGTTAAACGAACATGGCGGCATGAATCTACTGAAGTAAGACGAGGGTTAGACCCTTCTGATACACGAAAAATACAACAAGCACTACAAAATAATTGGGTAATAACGTTTCCTCAAGGAACCACAAAACCCTTTGCGCCAGGCCGAAAAGGTACTGCTCATATTATCAAAAATGTACAACCTATTGTTATACCGGTAGTTATTAACGGATTTTGGAGGGCATTTAATAAAAAGGGCTTGCATCTTAAAAAGCGAGGCATACTGCTATCTGTAACGTTTAAACCTCCACTGTGTGTGGATTATCATGCAAATGTTGAGGAAATTTTAGAGCAGGTAATGGATGCCATTGAACAAAGTAAAATATACATGCTAAAGGGTGCGCACCATCGCCATTTTTCTGTATAATATTATTTCCCAAATAATGCTTTCAATTCATTGGCATCATCAGGTTTCATTTTACCGGCTAATATTAATCTTAATTGTCTTCTTCTAAGCGCACCTTCAAATAAATTAATTTCTTCTTCTGTTTCCGGAATTAAAGCAGGAACTGGTCTGGGTTTACCATTGGGGTCTAGCGCAACAAAAGTAAAATAAGCCTCATTACTTTCATATTGGTATTGATGTAAGCTATCTTCTCCCCATACTTTTAAGTGAATTTCCATAGAGGTGTTAAAAGCTCTGGTTACTTTAGCCTCTATATGAACAATATTGCCCAATTTGATAGGATTTTTAAAACTAATATTATCTACACTAGCAGTCATACAAGGTGTATTGCTGTGCTTCATTGCTGAAAGTGCTGCTGCAATATCCATCCAATACATTAAACGGCCACCCATTAAATTTCCAAAGCTATTTGTATCATTGGGTAGTACCAATTCATTCATTACGGTAAAACTTTTCGATGCCGGTCTGCCTTGCATAGTTGTTTTATTTGGTTGCGAAGATAGTGTAATAGGCAGTTTTACCAACAACTTCAATTAAATGCTAATGTTTTCTAAAGTACTTAAATAAGTTTCATCAACTTGTGCGCCTATTCCGGGTAAATTTGGAGCGGTAAGCTGTAAACCATTTTCATAATGAACACCATTTAAAACCGGATCTTCTAAGTGTCCAATGATGCAAGTGTCTAAATCAAAAAATTTAATATTATTATTAGCAACTGCAAAATGTACCATTGCTGTTAATGCCAATCTGCTTTCCAACATACCGCCCATCATACATGGGATACCTTGTTCAGCAGCTAGTTGATGAATTGCTTTAGCCTCTAATATGCCCCCACTTTTAGCAAATTTAATATTAATGTAATGGCAAGATTTTGTTCTTATAATTCTGGCTGCATCTTGCCATGTAAAAACACTTTCATCTGCCATAATGGGAATGGGCGAAGTGGCACAAAGTAAAGGTAATAAATCATCATTAAATTTTGCCATGGGCTGCTCACAAAATTCAATTTTAAAGGATGCAAGTGCCTGTAAAATATTTTTGGCGTCTGTTGGGGTCCATCCCTGATTGGCATCTATTCTTAGGGTTATTTCAGTTCCAATAGCATTTCGTATGGCCTCTATTCGTTCAATATCTTCTTCTATTTTTTTCCCCAATTTAACTTTAATACAACGTATACCTCTTTGCGCATATGCTAAGGCATTGTTTGCCATTATTTCCGGGGTATTTATACCAATGGTTAA
Organism: Bacteroidota bacterium; assembly: GCA_028877005.1. Lineage (GTDB taxonomy): Bacteria > Bacteroidota > Bacteroidia > Chitinophagales > Chitinophagaceae > Hydrotalea. The sequence goes on from JAGWPI010000276.1 coordinate 14,210, forward strand.
ATCACTTTCTATGGTGTGGTTAGTACCACCCAAAAAAGCATATAGCGGAACTTGATGGTATTGTGCAGCTATATCATATAAAGCCATATCAAATGCACTTTTAATAGTGTAATTTCCTGCTGTATATTGGTGTAATTCTTGCAGCCTTGATTCAATGGCTAATGGATCTTTCCCCTTCCAGATTTTTGCAAAATCTTTGGCCATTACAAAACATGTATTTTGTGTTTCACCCACAATCATTGGAAATGCAGAACATTCACCCCATCCAATAATACCTTCATCAGTAAATATTTTTATTAAAATGTTTTGTGCAAAATGCATTGTACCTGTAGCAATGGTAAAAGGTTCCATGGGGATGGAATATCTGTAAATTGTAATATTGTGAATTTTCATTTTATTTAAGTAGAATTATTTATGAATGTTTAAATATAGCAATTGTTCCTAAAAATGCTGCACTAAACGCATAGTATACCTGCCATTTTTTATATTTGTTACCCACCCAAATCTATTATAAGGTTATTGGTGTTATTTTAAAAAGAAAATAGATATTTGTGTTATGGATGCCATTCAATTGAAGCAAAAAGCTGCAGCAAAAGCAGTAACATATGTAAAAAACGGAATGACGGTTGGGTTAGGTACAGGTAGTACAGCTTATTGGGCTATTCAGTTTTTAGGGGAAAAAGTTCGGAACGGATTAGATATTCAGTGTATTGCCACTTCAAAACAAAGTGAGGAATTAGCCCGTTCATTAAATATTCCTATTACCAACTTTTCTAATGTTATAAAAATTGATTTAACTATTGATGGTGCTGATGAAACAACGCCAAATCGTCAATTAATTAAAGGCGGGGGTGCAGCACTATTAAGAGAAAAAATTGTAGCTGCAACTACTGAATTTTATATCATCATTGTGGATGAGCAAAAATTGGTTAATCAATTAGGTAAATTTAAAATTCCTATTGAAGTGGTTCCTTTTGGCTATGAGTCTACCCTTAGAAAAATTGAAAGTTTAGGTGCCCAGGCTAAAGTTAGGTTAAACAATGAAGGAAGCATATTAGTTACCGATAATCACAATTATATTGTTGATGCTGATTTTGGTTTAATTGATGATGTAGACACATTGCATAAAAATATTAATGAAATTGTAGGGGTTGTTGAAAATGGTTTATTTCTTAACATGGCTTCTCTTGTTATAGTTGCATATGCAGACGGTACCATAAAAGAATTGAAATAATGCTGTATGGTTACTATCATTTAATATCAATTATTGATAACCATTGTTTTTTACTGCGTGTTTGTTTGCATCATTCATTATAGATAAAGGTATCTACAACAAAATCATTTTATTGATGTTATAATACTTCAATAAAAAAAATATGGAAAATCTAAAAGACAAATGCGTATTGTTGACCGGTGCAACAGGTGGAATTGGTCGCAAAATTCTTCCATTATTACAACACTCCGGGGCACGTGTTTTTATTACAGGTAAACAGCAAGAAAAATTATTGAACTTAGCTGCCACCTTACATTTACCTGAAAAGCAGTTATTGGCAGCAGACCTTAGTAAGCAAGATGATGTAACAGCTTTAAAGGATGCTTATTTTTCTGTATTTGATAATATTGATATAATTATTAATGCAGCAGGTATTGGTATTATTAAGCCTATTGAACAGTTAACGGCTACAGAATTTGTTTTAAGTTTTGAATCTAATTTGTTAGCCCCATTTTTTTTAATACAAGCCTTTTTGCCAAATATGAAGCAAAATAAAAAAGGACTTATTATTAATATACCCGGGGTATTGGGTAAAGTACCAATGGCTGGAGCTGCAGCTTACAGCGCTTCTAAATATGGTTTAGTAGGAATGATGCAAAGTATAAGGGAGGAAGTAAAACGAACAGAAATAAGAATTACCAACTTGTTTTTAGGAGGTGTTGATACCCCTTTTTGGGATACAATTGACTTACGTGTACAAAAAGATAAAATGGTTGTTGCTGAAGAAGCAGCCAAAGCAATATGGTTTTTATGCCAACAACCAGCATCCGGTGTTGTAAGTGAAATGGTTTTACAGCCTTTTAACCATCAGGCCATTTAAATTAGTAATAAAAAATAACTATTTTATATTTATATGCAAATTTTGTATTAAAAATAGGTTCCAATTTTTTACTTTACATTTTGCATACGATATTCGCAGTGCGAACAATTGTTAGTATGGATATTTCATTTGAAAATACTCAACAGGCTTTTGCCTATAAAACCGATAAGGAACTTAAACAATCCAAGTTTTTATTCAACACAATGGGTTATCCATTATTTGTGCCTATAGGTACACGTGTTACCCCATTTTTAATGAAAACGGGTTTGCCTATACATGGCATTGTTCGTAAAACAATATTTAAACAGTTTGTTGGAGGCGAAACGTTAGAAGAAACTGCACCAGTAGTGGAAACTTTGGGAAAATATGGTGTAAAAGTTATTTTAGACTATGGTGTTGAAGGAAAACAAGATGAAGCGGATTTTGACCATGCAACTGAATCATTCATAAAAACTATTGAATATGCAGGAACTCAAACAAATATTCCATTCATTAGTGTAAAAGTTACCGGTATTGCGCGGTTTGATTTGTTGCAAAAATTAAATGAGGCTCCAAGACTAAGAAGCGGCATTCATGATAATGAATCCGAAATGAATGAGTGGGGTAGAGTGGTTGATAGAATGTATGCAATCTGCTCAGCTGCTGCTGAAAAGAATATAGGTGTTTTAATTGATGCCGAAGAAACTTGGATACAAGACCCTATTGATCGACTAACCATGGAGATGATGGAGGTTTTTAATAAAGAAAAAGCAGTAGTCTACAATACAATTCAATTATATAGGCAAGATCGGTTGAAATTTTTGCAGATTTCTCACCAAATTGCTAAAGCCCAAAATTTTATATTAGGTATTAAATTGGTGCGTGGTGCTTACATGGAAAAAGAGCGAAATCGTGCGCAACAAATGGGCTATGAAAGTCCCATTCAAACTAATAAAGAAAATACCGACCGTGATTTTGACGCAGCAGTTCGTTATTGTATTGAACACATTCAGGATATATCTACTATTATAGCCTCTCATAATGAAGCTAGTAATTTATTGGGTGCCTCACTTTTAGCGCAATCTGAATTGCCATTCAACCACCCACATATCCATTTTTCTCAATTGTATGGTATGGGAGATCATATTACATTTAACCTTGCAAAAGCAGGATATAATGTTAGTAAATATGTGCCTTTTGGTCCAATTCGCGATGTAATTCCCTATTTAATGAGAAGAGCACAAGAAAACTCAAGTGTGAGTGGACAAACTAACCGAGAGCTAAATTTAATTAAAAAAGAGTTGAAGCGCAGGAAATTAGCTGAAACCATTAAAGCTTAAATCGTTTTTTCTGGTATTTGAGATGAAATATTTTACATGGCTTTTAAAATTTCATCCGACTCCGTACTTATTTTTTCCATCAATGGCCCTATTTGATCAAATTCATTGGCTTTATCTATAAAATGATAGGCACCAATGTTATAGCAAGTATTTCTATAATATTCTGTAGAGTGATTGGTAAGCATAATTACTTTTATGGCAGGGTAATGTTCTTTTACTTCTTTTAATACTTCTATTCCATTTTTTTCCGGCATGTTAATATCTAATAGTATAACATCCGGCTGAAAATCTTCTATAGTTTGCAGGGCATAAACGGGTGCTGAACTTGTTTTAATAGTAGATACACATGGAACTGTTGCCAGTACTTCTGACATTACTGTTAATATTATTGTTGAATCATCTATTAGTAATACTTTCAAATTTTTAGCCATAGCCCATCTTTCTCTTTTAGAAATAATCATAGTACATTGTTTTTTACAAGTATGTTTTTCAACACTTCATATTACTAAAACACCCACTTCCCACTTTTTTAGGGCTGATGGATGTTTCTACTTTTAATAGAAATAAAATAAAGGATATTGGGTTTTAAAAACGCACTGGAGTAAAATTGGCTTTCAATAGGTATTCGTATTTTGATAGAACAAAGTAACATCCATTCGTCGGGCTATTCAATAGCAAAATGTATCATTTGTTTGTAGTTTATTCTCTACAACTTAATTATGTTCCTATTTTAAAATGTAGTTATAAGGTATTAATTTGTTTTTTGCCGGGAATTTTTATTAACAGATGGCCACCCTTATTATCTTCAAGACTTTTAATGGTACATGTTCCTTTTAAATTTCTTGCTCTGTCCTTTATGCCGATGATGGTTAAGCTTTTGTCTTTGTCTTCAATATAATTACCCAAACCATTATCCGTTATTGAAAGTATGATATCGTTATTTATTTTACTAAGTTCAATAGTTATTTGTGTAGCTTGCGCCATTTTGTAAATATTTGAGAGCGCTTCCTGTACAATTCTATATAAGTTAGACTGAAGGTCTGCAGTTTCATTTTTAAGGCTGTTATCATATTTAAACAAGCAGATTATGCCTGTTCTTTTTTCAAATTCTCTACATTCCCATTCAATAGCAGCGGCTAATCCAAAGTCATCTAATATACTAGGTCTTAAATCAGTTGCCATTTTTCGAATCGCCAAAATAACATTATTGGCTATTTCAATATCATGATTAATTTTTTCTGCTAAATCTGCATCTGTTTTTTGAATTTTATTTTTTAGTACAGTTAAATCAATTTTTATTCCCGTAATAGGTTGCCCAATGGTATCGTGTATGTGTTCTGCAATAAATTTTCTCTCTTCTTCTTTTGTTCTGCGCTGATGCGCTGATAATCTTTGTAATTGTATGTGTGAAGTCATTAATTCTTTTTCTGCTTTTCTTCTTTGGGTAACATCAACGAAAATAATATAAACGGTGTTTTTATAAATACTAAATAAATAACTAAATGTTTTTATACTTCCATCTTTACAAGTAATATCACTTTCTACGTAAGGAATTTCTTGATTAGGGTTTTGACTAAAGGCTTGTATTAGCGATATCCAATGCTCATAGTATTGCTTCCGTTTTATTGGATCTGGTTGGGTACGATAATACCAATCTTCAATAGTTGGTAAATCTTCTGCTACATAACCAATTGTTTTAGTAAAATAGTTATTAATAAAATTAACTGACCCATCTGTATTATAACTACCTATTGCTATGGGCATATTTTGTGCTAAAGCCTTAAATCTCTCTTCACTTTCCTGTAGTAGTTTTATATAATTATTTTGTTCTGTAACATCTTCTAAAATGGCAAATAATTCATTATCAAATAAATTAAAAGTTATATTAATATCCCTTACTTGGCCTTTGTTGTTGTAAATTTGTCGGTATAAAATTGGTGTAATACTATCCGGATTTGCTTGTAAGTCTTTTAAATATCCATAAAACTCAGCATCATGTTTGGCTTCTTCCTCGGGTGTATCAAATTTTATTTTTTTGAACCATGCAGGATACAGTTTAATTTCTTCCATCTCATAACCAAATATTTCTTTAAATTTTTTATTAGTAAATAATAAATTGTAATTTAAATCGCAACTAGCCATTGGAACCGGAAAATTTTCTATTATCCTTTTAAATTTTACTGCTGTTTCTCTTGCCTCGACTTCTATATTTCTTTTTTCTGTTAAATCTATAAAAATATTGTATATATTTCCGTTACTATAAGCTGTTTTTATTTCAATAATTTTTTTAGCACCATTTTTTGTCACCAATTCTAATTCGTGTGATGTATTTATGTTTTCTTGGTGTACTTGTTTTACATGATTTGCCCAACGTTCTTTGGCTTGCTGTGCCGAAATTTTATTTGGATAAACTTTGTTAAACCAATCTTCAATTGTTTTTAAATCCTTACGGGTATAACCAAAAATTTTTGTAAATGCTTTGTTAAGGTAAACAATGTCTCCTTTTGTATTGCAAAATGAAATGCCAACAGGCAATGCTTCTGTTAACAATTTAAATTTATGCTCACTTTGTTGTAAAGCATTGGCTGTTGCTTTTACATTAGAAATATCAATCCCAACACTTAAAGTACCTTTAAATTGGCCTTCTGAAAATATGGGTGTATTTTTCCATTGTATCGTTATTAGTTGATTTTTCTTTATTTGTATGTTGTTTTCAAAATCAATGGCCTTTTTAAGTGCTTTTAATTGTTTAAAAATTTGTAAGGCTTTTTTCCTTTCGTTTTGTGGAATAAAAATGTTGAACCAATTTTGATGTAAGATTGACTTTAGTGGATAACCTAAAATTTTTTCCCCTGCACGGTTTAGATATTCAATATTTCCATTTGTATCTAAAACTAAAATAATAGTGTGTAAGCTATTAATTA
>JAGWPI010000277.1 GCA_028877005.1 Bacteroidota bacterium
AATACGGTATTTTCCATAATGTGTACGAATATACGGTCCGTTAGCTCAAATCCGCTCTCTTTTCTTAAATTTTGAATTCGATTCACTAATTCTCTGGCATTTCCTTCATTTTGCAGTTTAGGTGTAATAGTAATATCCAAAGCTACCGTTAATGATCCCTTTGATGCCACACTCCAACCCGGGATATCTTCAGCTAGAATTTCTACCTCATTCAGGAAAAGCGGGATGGTTTCACCTTCAATTTGCAATGCAATTGTACCTGCTTGTTCAAGTTGATTAATTTCATGCTGACTTAATTGACTAATTGCGACAGCAGCTAATTTCATTTTAGCCCCCATTTTGGCACCTAACAACTTAAAATTGGGTTTTACCTTTTTATGAATTACACCTTCGGCATTGGTTAAAAAAGCTATTTCTTTTACGTTAACTTCTGCTTTAATAAGATCGGCTACTTTTTCTAGTTGTTGTTGCATACCTATATTTAAAACAGGTATCATTACCTTCTGTAAAGGTTGACGAACTTTTATGTTTACTTTTTTACGCAAGGATAATACTAAAGAACATACATCTTGTGCTAATTGCATACGCTCTTCTAAATCAACATTCATCATAGTAGCATCTGCAGTAGGGTAGTTGGTATGATGAACGGATGTTACTGTATGTCGTTTACTTACTTCGTTTAGATTACAGAAAATAGCTTCACTAAAAAAGGGCGAAATAGGTGCCATTAATTGAGATATAGTTTCCAAACAAGTATAAAGTGTTTGATAAGCACTTATTTTATCAAATTCATATTCTCCTTTCCAAAATCGTCTACGGCAAAGGCGCACATACCAGTTACTAAGTTGTTCATTTACAAATTCTTCAATTGCTCGGCCAGCAATAGTTGGTTCATAGTCATCCAAAGCCTCTGATACTTTTTGAATAAGAGAGTGTAATGCAGACAATATCCAGCGATCTATTTCAGGTCTTTGTTCCAGTGGTATTAAGGATTCTTTGAAGGCAAATCCATCCACATTGGCATACAGTACAAAAAATTGATAGGTATTGTATAAAGTGCCAAAAAACTTACGTTGTACCTCTTTTATTCCCTCCAAATCAAATTTTAAATTATCCCATGGGGATGCATTGGTAACCAAATACCAACGGGTGGCATCGGCACCAAATTGTTCAATGGTATCAAAAGGGTTTACCACGTTACCCAATCTTTTACTCATTTTGTTCCCATTCTTATCTAGCACCAACCCGTTTGAGACTACATTTTTATAAGCCACATTATCAAATAGCATTACAGCCAATGCATGCAAAGTGTAAAACCATCCACGGGTTTGGTCTACACCTTCTGCAATAAAATCGGCAGGAAAGGAGGTGCCATTGTCAATCAATGCTTTATTTTCAAATGGGTAATGCCATTGGGCATAGGGCATAGCACCACTATCAAACCATACATCTACTAAATCGGGTACACGTTTCATTGGTTTACCGGAAGAGCTTACCAGTATAATTTCATCTACATAAGGTTTATGTAAATCTAAAATACCTGCATGCAAATAATCTTTATTTACATTGTCACCCAAAACTGCATTAGCTTTTTTAATAGCTGTATTTAATTCATCAATAGAACCAATACAAATTTCTTCTTCTCCATCTTCCGTTCTCCAAATGGGTAAAGGCGTACCCCAATACCTGCTTCTGCTCAAATTCCAATCTACCATATTTTCTAACCAATTGCCAAATCTACCTTCACCAGTACTTTTTGGCTTCCAGTTAATGGTTTTATTTAAAGCAACCATCCTATCTTTTACTGCGGTTGTTTTAATGAACCAAGCATCTAAAGGATAATATAAAATAGGTTTATCTGTACGCCAGCAGTGTGGATAGCTATGCTCATATTTTTCTACCTTAAA
>JAGWPI010000016.1 GCA_028877005.1 Bacteroidota bacterium
GTAAATGTAGTAGATTATAAAACCGGCGATCCCGAAAAAGCACAACCCAAGTTAGCACCTCCTAATGAAAAAAATGAGATAGGAGGCGATTATTGGCGTCAAGCAGTTTTTTATAAAATTCTGGTTGATAATGATGCTACTAAAAATTGGGAAGTAGTGAGTACAGAATTCGATTTTGTTGAGCCTGATAAAAAAAATAATTACATTAAACAAAAACTCATCATAAAACCAGAAGATGTTACCACTGTAAAACAACAAATTACCACCGTATGGTCAAAAATTCAAGCACATGATTTTTATACAGGTTGTGGCAGCAGCGATTGTCATTGGTGTAATTTTGTAAAAGAAAATCAACTGACTATTGCATTGCATGAAATTAATGATGATGAAATATAGATTTTATCATTCCTTTAGTCGGCTTTACATCTGGTAAACCTTAAGTTTGCAATTATTATTTTATTGGTGGTACTTGTATAAATAACTATTTCATGCAAAAATATATTTGGTGTATTTTAATAGCAGTATTTTTTTCGCCGTTTTTATTTACCGGTTGTGCCAATATTATTCCGCCCTCCGGTGGACCTAGAGATACTATTCCGCCGCGTTTGGTAATGGCCATTCCTAAAGATTCAATGCTTAATTTTAACACCAATAAAATACTACTAACTTTCGATGAATATGTGGATGTAAAAGATTTACAAAAAAATTTAATTGTTTCACCTAACCCTAAAAACACTCCGCTTGTTGAAAATCATCTTAAAAATGTAACCATAAAATTGCGCGATACGCTTCATGCCAATACCACTTATTCTTTAAATTTTGGAAATGCGATCAGAGATGTAAACGAAGGCAATATTCTAAAGAATTTTATTTATGTTTTTTCTACCGGTAATCAGTTAGATACCTTCAGTTTTAGAGGTAAAGTAGTATTGGCAGAAACGGGTAAAATAGATTCTACTTTAATTGTTGTTTTACACGAAAATCTAAATGATACCGCTGTAATAAAAGATGCTCCACAATACTATGCCCGTGTAAATGGAAAGGGTAATTTTGTATTTCATTTTTTACCTCCCAAAACTTTTGCTGCTTTTGTTTTACCCGATGACTATAGTAAGCGTTACGATGATTCTACAAAAATGTTTGCATTTTTAGATTCTAATATAGTGGTGGGTGAACATACCCCCATGGTTACTTTTTATGCTTTTGAAACTGCTAAGAAAAAGGAAAAATCAAGTAAATCTGCTACTCCTCCTGCCGCAAAACTGTCTAAAAATAAAGATAGAAATGAAGAACACAAACGCTTACGCTTTAGTTTAAACTTAGACAATGGAAAACAAGATTTACTAACCCCTGCACTCCAAATTAAATTTAGTACCCCATTAGATTCATTGAATACTACGGGTGTTGAATTGTTAGATACTTTATTTAAGCCCATTAAAGGATATAAGGTAGAATTAGATACTTCTAAAACTATTTGCAGTATTACTTATCCATGGAAAGAAGCAGAACATTTTATATTATTATTACAAAAAGATGCGGCCACAGATACCAATCATACTCAACTGGCAAAGGCAGATACCATTCGCTTTACTACCAAAAATGAGTCAGATTACGGATCTTTACGCATTCGCTTTAATCATCTCGATGTAGCCAGGCACCCGGTTTTGCAGTTATTACAAAATAATAGTATTGTAGAATCAATTCCACTCACTTCTAACGAAATTTTTAGAAAATTATATCGCCCGGGCGATTATGACTTACGTATACTATATGATGCCAACCAAAATGGTATTTGGGATACCGGTAATTTTAAAAAGCACTTACAGCCCGAAATAGTTCAGGATTTAAACAAGAAAATTGTATTGAAAAATAATTGGGATAACGAATATGAGTTAAACTTATAGTACAATTGTTACTTTTTTAGTTTAACAAAATGCAATCCTGTTATCAAAACTTTATCTTTGCCACATGCAATTACCCTCCGGTTTATTAGAAAATGCAGTGGTTCAATTTGCCAAATTACCCGGTATTGGCAAAAAAACAGCTTTACGGCTGGTACTGCATTTGTTAAAGCAAAATGAACAGGAGGTTAACTTATTTGCCGACACCATTGCAAAAATGCGGCGCGAAATTAAATTCTGCCAGCGCTGCTTTAATATTAGTGATGGTGATATTTGTAGTATTTGCGCTAATTCTATGCGGCAATCCAATGTTATTTGTGTTGTAGAAAATATCCGCGATGTTATTGCTATTGAAACAACGCAACAATTTAATGGTACTTACCATGTTTTAGGAGGTGTTATATCTCCATTAGATGGTATTGGTCCCGACCAATTAACTATACAACCACTTTTACATCGCTTAGAATCAGAAACCATTGATGAACTCATTTTTGCCTTAAATCCCACCATTCAGGGCGATACAACTATTTATTACATCCAAAAAAAAATACATCATCTACCATGTAAAATTACCACCATTGCGCGTGGTATTGCATTTGGCGGCGAATTGGAATATGCCGATGAAATGACCTTGGCTCGTAGTTTGGCCAATCGGTTACCTATACAACAATATGTTAAAGGTTAATTCTTACACTATAATATTTTTTTTAAAAATCTACTCCTTGTTATTTTTAAGTTTATTCCTTCAATTAATTACAACAATTTAACCAATTATGGGTTATACTTGTAAAAACTTATACATATTTAAATTCAAATAGTATACATGAAAAAAACATTAAAATACTTTTTAATTTTAATCCTTTTTGTGGCACTTGTTGCCGCCGGTTTTGTAGTGTATGTATACAATAAACCTCATAGAAATGTTGCCAAAGAAAAAGCTGTTACCCTTACTGCCGAACAATTGTACCAAGCATTTAAAGATAATGAGCAATTGGCTAATCAGAAATATTTAGATAAAGCAATTGAACTTACCGGCCGTATTGCTCAAATAACCACCAATCAACAAGGGCAAACCGTTATTGATTTTAATACTGCCGATTCAACGGTTACCATTAACTGTACATTCAAAAGTAAACCTGCATTAAACCTAAAAATGGGCGATTCCGTTCATTTTAAAGGTATTTGTACCGGTTATATACCTGATATGAATGTTGTTATGAACAATGGTGTATTAGTTAAGTAAAAATTAAGTATAATTTATAATTGATTTAAAATTTTCTTTATAATGACAAAATTATATCTACTCCTTATTGGTTGCTTGTTAAGTGTTGCCGGTTTGCAGGCACAAAAATCTTATGTAACGCGCAATGGGCAAATTAGTTTTGTTGCTTTAAATGATGATGATGTAAGTGCCATCAATAATGAAGTAGCCAGCCGTATTACTTCTAATGGTAATATTACTTTCAGCCTTCTCATAAAAAGCTTTTTTTTCCAATATGCCGAAATGCAAGACCATTTCAACACCGATTATTTGCAAAGTAATACTTATCCACGCTCAGATTTTAAAGGAACCATCACCAATATTCAAACCGTTAATTTTTCGAAAAACGGAATATATCCTGTTACAGTTCAGGGCAATTTAACCTTGCATGGTGTTACCAAATTAATTACAGTGCCTGGAACAATTGAGGTATTGGGCAATAAAATTATTGCAAAAGCCAAGTTTACGCTGGTGTTAAGCGATTTTAATATTCATGCCGAAAGAGTAGCTAAAAAAGTGGCTATTCAATTTAATTGCACCTATCAATAAAACATCCTAACAGTTGTTTGTATTTTTTCCCATGAACTTATTGTAACTTTGCACCACTTCAGGTGGATTTGTTTATTGTTCGGCCTGTGCAAATTGAACTAATAAACGGTAAAAGCTGCTGCATTTCTCCACAGTAACTCAATCGTTCAATAGTTCAAAAAATGGGTATATGTTTCCGGCTGTAGATTTGCTATTCAACTGCTGTTGCGTCGCACACTGCATCGTTCATAACACCTACCGGGCAATACAGCTTTGTAAATAACTTTTCACTTTTGAAGTAAAACTTACATACCAATAACTATGCATTAAAATGAATGCAGTTTATTGCGAAAAAACAAAATACCATGAAGACAATTAAAAATTGTTTACAAGAACGCATACTCATTATAGATGGAGCAATGGGTACAATGATACAACGGCATAAACTACAAGAAGCCGATTATAGAGGCGAAAGATTTAAAAACTGGCCCGTTGATGTTAAAGGTAATAATGATTTACTATGTATTACACAACCTAGTATTATAAAAAATATTCATAAGCAATATTTAGATGCCGGTGCAGATATTATTGAAACCAATACATTTAGCAGTACTGCTATTGCTATGGCCGATTATCAAATGGAAACTTTAGCTTATGAATTGAATGTAACTGCTGCACAATGTGCCAGGTCGGTTGCTGATGAATTTACTGCTAAAAATCCCAATAAACCACGTTTCGTAGCAGGAGCCATTGGCCCACTGAACAAAACCCTTAGTCTCTCACCCGATGTGAATAATCCCGGTTTTCGTGCAGTAACTTTTGATGAAGTAATGGCTGCCTATTATGAACAGGTTAAAGGTTTGGTAGATGGCGGTGTAGATGTGCTGCTTATTGAAACCATTTTCGATACCTTGAATGCCAAAGCTGCCATATTTGCCATTAAAAAATATTTTCGTGATGTTCAAAAGCCCGAACTGCCCATTATGATTAGTGGTACCATTACTGATGCTAGCGGTAGAACACTAAGTGGGCAAACATTAGAGGCCTTTTATACCTCTGTAATGCATGCACAACCCCTAAGTGTAGGATTAAATTGCGCATTAGGGGCAGCAGAAATGCGAAGCCATATTGAAGAGTTATCACAAATTGCTGCAGCTTATACATCCGCTTATCCTAATGCCGGTTTGCCCAATGCTATGGGCGAGTATGATGAACAGCCGCACGAAACTGCCCATTTTATTGAAGAATGGGCTAAACAAGGATATGTAAATATTGTGGGTGGCTGTTGTGGTACTACTCCTGATCACATAAAACATATTGCCGAAAAAGTAAAAAGCATACAACCAAGGCCGTTACCTATTGTTGAAAAAGAAATTGTATAACCCGACACTTAAGTGTAAAATATTGTTATGAGTGAGCCTATTTTAATACATCCTTATTTGCGTTTAGCCGGCCTGGAACCATTAATTGTACGGCCTGAAACCAATTTTGTGAATATTGGAGAACGCACCAATGTAACAGGTTCAAAAAAATTTGCTCGTTTAATACGCGAAAACAAATATGAAGAAGCACTATCTGTGGCTCGTCAACAAGTAGAAAATGGTGCACAGGTGTTAGATGTAAATATGGATGATGCTATGTTAGATGGGATTACTGCAATGACTACCTTTCTTAACTTATTGCAGGCAGAACCTGATATTGCTAAAATTCCTATCATGATTGATTCTTCTAAGTTTGCTATTATAGAAGCAGGCTTAAAATGCGTTCAGGGAAAATGTATTGTTAACTCAATTTCATTAAAAGAAGGGGAACAAAAATTTATAGAACAGGCCATTATATGTCAATCATTCGGAGCTGCCGTAGTAGTAATGGCTTTTGATGAAGCCGGCCAGGCCGATACCCTGCAACGTAAAGTAGACATTTGTAAAAGGGCCTATCAAATTCTTACTGAAAAAGTGCATTACCCGCCTCAGGATATTATTTTTGATCCAAATATTTTTGCCATAGCTACCGGTATAGAAGAACATAATAATTATGCAGTAGATTTTATTGAAGCTATTAGGCAAATTAAACAACTAATGCCATTGTCTAAGGTAAGTGGCGGAGTATCTAATGTATCATTCTCATTTAGAGGAAATGATGTGGTTCGCGAAGCCATTCATGCCGTGTTTCTTTATTATGCCATTCAGGCTGGCATGGATATGGGTATCGTCAATGCTGGGCAGTTAGCTGTCTATGATGAAATAGAACCTTCATTAAGACAATTGTGTGAAGATGTGGTACTTAACAGAAATAATGATAATAATCAGGCTACTGAAGCTTTAATTGCTTATGCAGAAACGGTTAAAAGTAAAGGTAAAACTATTGTAAAAGATGAAGCATGGCGCAATACACCTGTGGAAGAAAGATTGAAACACGCATTGGTGAATGGTATTACAGATTACATTGACGTAGATACAGAAGAAGCTCGTTTAAAATATCCACAACCCTTAGATGTAATTGAAGGTCCATTAATGGATGGTATGAATGTAGTGGGCGATCTGTTTGGAGCCGGTAAAATGTTTTTGCCACAGGTAGTGAAAAGTGCCAGAGTTATGAAAAAAAGTGTGGCTATACTTACACCATACATTGAGGCAGAAAAAGAAGTTCGTAAACAAGCTCACTTGGCAGCAGGTACTGAAAATACAGAAGCAGCAGGTGCAGCCAAAATATTATTGGCTACTGTAAAAGGCGATGTACACGATATTGGCAAAAATATTGTAGGCGTTGTGTTGGGATGTAATGGTTATGAAGTAATTGATTTGGGTGTAATGGTTCCTACTGATAAAATTTTAGATATTGCTATTAAAGAAAAAGTAGATATTATTGGCTTAAGTGGTTTAATTACACCCTCACTTGATGAAATGGTACATGTAGCCAAAGAAATGAAGAGATGTAACATGCAAGTACCCTTACTAATTGGCGGTGCTACTACATCTCGTATTCATACTGCCGTAAAAATTGCACAAGAGTATAACCATGGAGTAGTACATGTATTAGATGCTTCCCGAAGTGTTACTGTTGCAGGTGCATTGTTAAGCCCTGAACAAAAAGCAACTTTTTTACAACAAACTACCGATGAATATAAAAAATTATGTGAGGCTTTCCTGAATAAAAAACCCGTAAAACAATATATTGCATATAAAGATGCATTGGCCCATAAAACCAATATAGATTGGCAACATTTTAAACCTACTGTACCAAAGGTTACCGGTAATAAAGTACTTAATGATTTTTCTTTGGCTGAATTACGAACATTCATTGATTGGAAACCTTTTTTCATTGCTTGGGAAATGCATGGCAATTTTCCCGATATTTTAACCGATACAGTTGTTGGCGCAGAAGCTACTAAATTGTATAAAGATGCTAACGCACTCTTAGATCAGATTATTGAAGAAAAATGGCTCACTGCAAAAGGTACTTTTGGTTTTTATAAAGCAGGTAGCCATAACGATACCCTCTTGGTGCAACACAACAATGAAACCATTTATTTGGAATGTTTACGGCAACAAATAAAAAAAGCAGCTGATCAGCCTAACCTTTCATTAGCCGATTTTGTAAAACCTGCTCAATCAATAACTGAGGCAGATGATTATATGGGTGCATTTGCAGTTGCTATTCATGGCATTGAAAAACACATTAAAAAATTTGAGCAACAATACGATGATTATAATAAAATTATGTTACAAGCATTGGCCGACAGACTGGCCGAAGCCTTTGCAGAATGTTTGCATTATAAAGTAAGAACAGACTATTGGGGTTATGCTGCCAATGAGCATTTAAGTAATGAAGAGTTAATTCATGAGAAATATCAGGGTATTCGCCCCGCACCCGGTTATCCTGCCTGCCCGGACCATACCGAAAAATATAAGTTATTTGCATTGCTGAATGCAACCGAAACAGTAGGTATTCAATTAACTGAATCATTAGCCATGTATCCTGGCGCAGCAGTTTGCGGTTGGTATTTTGCACATCCGCAAAGCCAATATTTTGGCATTGGCAAAATTCAACGCGATCAATTGGAAGATTATGCAAAGCGCAAAAATTGGTCATTAGAAGAAGCAGAAAAATGGCTAAGTCCTGTATTGGAATAAACTTATTTTCGTTCTTTCGTATCTGCAAAATGAATGGTTTTAATAAATTAAGAGGTTATGAAGATAAAATTTGGCCATATCTGCAGCATTTTACATAGTTTCGCTCCCCGATAATCAAATTTTATTATTATGTCATTAGTTGTTGTCGGTTCTATGGCTTTTGATGCCATTGAAACGCCTTTTGGAAAAAGCGATAAAATAGTAGGGGGTGCTGCCACTTATATAGCTTGGTGTGCAACCAATTTTACGCCTGTAAAACAAATTTCTGTTGTAGGAGGCGATTTCCCGACTGAAGAGTTACAGGCTTTGGAAGAACGTGGTGTTAATTTAGAAGGTGTGCAAATTAAAAAAGAAGAAAAATCCTTTTTTTGGAGTGGCCGCTACCACATGGATATGAACAGTAGAGATACTTTAGCTACTGAATTAAATGTACTGGCTAATTTTGAACCTACCGTTCCGGAAAGTTACCAGGATTGCGATTTTTTGATGTTAGGAAATTTAGTGCCATCTGTTCAGCGCAGTGTAATTGAGCAATTACGCAAAAGACCAAAATTAATTGTAATGGACACGATGAACTTTTGGATGGATACTATGCCTGAAGAGCTTGAAAAAACAATTGCAATGGTAGATGTTTTAATGGTAAATGATAGTGAAGCTCGTCAGCTAAGTGGACAATACTCATTAGTAAAAGCGGCAGCCACTATTTTAAAAATGGGTCCTAAATTTTTAGTGATTAAAAAGGGAGAACATGGGGCTTTATTATTTCATGGTAATCAAGTATTTTTTGCACCGGCATTGCCATTAGAAGAGGTGTTTGATCCTACCGGAGCCGGCGATACTTTTGCAGGTGGTTTTATTGGGCACTTAGCTAAAACAAAAGATATTTCTTTTGAAAATATGAAAACAGCCATCATTATTGGTTCTGCTTTAGCCAGTTTTTGTGTTGA
Organism: Bacteroidota bacterium; assembly: GCA_028877005.1. GTDB lineage: Bacteria > Bacteroidota > Bacteroidia > Chitinophagales > Chitinophagaceae > Hydrotalea. The sequence continues at coordinate 8,771 of JAGWPI010000016.1, forward strand.
AAAATTCGGTACTACCAGGTTGCGTGAAATTTCTGCCAATGATATTACTGAACGTATTGAAGAGTTCGTTCAACTAGTACATTTCGACATCAATTTGCAATAAAAATATTCCTTATAAATTTCAATAGCCGTAATGCAATATTGTGTTACGGCTGTTTTACAAATCACCTAGCTGAGGCCTTATAATAATATCTTCTACACAGGCTTGCGGCGATAAATGCGCAGTTGCATATATTAAATTAGCCATATCGTCAGCCTCCATTATTCTAAGCGGATCAATGCCACTGCCTAACCAACTTTCCGTATATACAGCGCCTGGTATTACTGCTGTTACTTTTACTTGATGTGGTTTTAATTCTTCTCTTAAATTCTTAGAGAAGCCTAGTAATGCAAATTTACTAATGCTATATGCACCCCCGTTGGCATAGGCTTGAATGGACGCAATAGAACACATGTTAAAAATATGACCTCTTTTTGCAGCAATCATAGTAGGTGCAATAAGTCGGGTTAAATAATAGGCACTAAATAAGTTGTTTTGAAGCAAATCCATTAAAGTACCTTCCGGTTCTGTTAAAACAAATCCCGGTTTATATTGTCCACTATTGTTTACTAAAATATCAGGTGTGCCTTTATCTAAACACCAACTGCCAAATGCAGTTACAGCCTCATAATCAGATAAGTCCGTTGCTTTATAATGAATGGCCGATTGTGGATATTTTTGTTGCAGGGTATAGGCCGTTTCTTCTAATGCTACCAAATTTCGGGCACATAGCATTAAAGTATTGCCATCTACTGCAAATTTTTCTGCAATTGCTTTTCCTATTCCTTTTGAAGCACCGGTAATAATGATATTCATATGCCTTCCAATAATGGGGAAATAATTTAGTTACATTTGTCTTCAAATATCGCATAATATTTAGAAGCACTCTTATGAAATATCAACATATTTTTTTTGATTTAGACCATACATTATGGGATTTTGAAACCAATGCTAAAGCAACACTTTTTGATTTATATAGTTTGCATCAGTTAAGTAATTGTGGTATTGCTTCATTTAATCAGTTTTTTGAAAGGTATAGTTACCATAATGAGCGTTTATGGGATAGATATACCAAGGGTTTTATTAAACAAGATGAATTACGTTGGAAGAGAATGTGGCTAGCACTATTAGATTTTAAAATTGCCGATGAAGCGCTTTCCCGCCAAATGGCGGTTGATTTTTTAGAGCGATTACCTTTGAAAAATGCTGTTTTTCCTTATACAAATGAAATATTACAGTATTTAACAAATAAACACTATCATTTACATTTAATAACCAACGGGTTTGAGGCTGTACAACATAAAAAACTAAAGAATGCACAGTTGCAAGGTTATTTTAAAAAGGTAATAACTTCAGAAGTATCAAATAGCTTAAAACCCAATAAAGAAATTTTTTTATATGCTCTACAGCAAACCGGTGCTCAAGTTCAGAATAGCCTTATGATTGGCGATAATTTGGATGCCGATATTCAAGGCGCTGCTAATGTAGGTATGGACAGTGTTTTTGTTAATCACTTAAATATTCAGCCGCATAAACCATCTACATATGTGGTTAATCATTTACAACAGTTAGAAACAATATTATAATTGACTGACATAAAAAAAGCTGCTTCAAATATTAAATGAAAGCAGCTTCTTATGTACTAAACACAACTATCTTATTGATACATGGCAGCTGTTGCTGGTTTTTTACAGCAGTCTTTATTACATTTCTTTTTACATTCTTTTTTTGAGCAGTCTTTGCAATCTTTATTCTTACATTTTTCTTTTCCATTTTCATGTGCTAAAATAGTTCCTGTAAGTAACAGTAACAGGGTGCCGGTAGTTACAATTTTTTTCATGTGTGTATGTTTTGTTTTAAATAAAATTAATAATTTTTTTATTATTGTTGTTTTTTACTTTTAAAGCTTATAAGGCCATGTGGCTAAAACAGTTACCCCGCCTTTTACTTGCTGATTTAAAGTAACTTTAATGTTCATATAAGTGGGTACAATTACATCAACCCTACTACCAAATTTAATAAATCCATATTCAGCACTTTGTTGTACTTTATCGCCCACTTTGGTGTAATTACAAATTCGTTTGGCTAATGCGCCGGCTATTTGTTTGTATAAAATTTTTCCGTACGCGTTGCTAACCACCACACTCCAACGTTCATTTTCTGTAGAGCTTTTAGGGTGCCATGCTACCAAATATTTTCCTTTATGGTATTGGTTGTAGATCACTTCACCACTCATGGGATTTCGGTTAATATGCACGTTAGCCGGACTCATGAAAATACTAATTTGAGTTCGCTTATCCTTAAAATATTCTGTTTCAATAATGTCTTCAATTACAACTACTTTTCCATCTGCCGGACAAATGATGCCATTTTCCTGAATAGTTAAAGTACGTTCAGGCACCCTGAAAAATGAAATGATGAATAGCAGCAAAAAAAGGGTAATTACAAAAATGGCCACCGATAGCCATAAAAAATGACTACTTAAAAAAGCAAAGGATAAAAGATTAATTAAACCGAATAATAAACTGGCAATACCTATGGTACGGTAACCTTCGTGGTGTATGGTCATGCTAAATAGTTATGCGGCAAAGTTAATAGTTGCAAGGCAATTATATAAATTCACAGTTTCAACTATTGGCATAATAATATTTCTTCATGAGTACTATTTTCCTGATAATTCGTAACCATAATTTTATATGTCTGCTACAAACTGCTTAATTTTCATTTTTATTTAAAATGGTAAAACAAATTATTCTGTCATATTTAAACAAGTTGCAATGAAAACAAGGATTTGTGCATTGGTTGTTATTTTATTGGTGAAATTTGCTGAAGGGCAGCCAGCATCTCCAGAAAACGCCCCCAACAGTAATTGGCCTAAATTTGCTCCATTAACTTATCAAAGTAATGGCAGTACATTTCGTTCTGCAAATGGCTCACCTGCTACCAATTATTGGCAAAATAAGAGTGATTATTCAATTAATGCTATTTTAGACACAGTTCAAAACACCCTTACTGCCACAGAAACTATTAGCTATACCAATAATAGTCCCGATATTTTGAATATGGTATGGTTACAAATGGATCAAAATACTTATTTACCCAATGCGCGTTCGCAATATTATACTAACAGGTATAGAAATGAATCTACCAAAGGATTTCAAATTGCATCTGTACAAATAGCAGTAAATGGCAAATGGCAAAGTGCAATTTATTGGGTGAATGATACCCGTATGCAAATACAGTTGCCTAATCAAATTCCGGCAAAAGGTGGAAAATTATCTATTCGTATTCAATACCATTATCAAATACCCGGTGCCTTTGGTGGTAGAACAGATTATGTTACTACTAAATATGGAAAAATTTTTGAAATAGCCCAATGGTATCCTAGAATGTGTGTGTATGATGATTTAGAAGGTTGGAGTACACTTCCATTTTTAGGAAGTGGTGAATTTTATTGCGATTATGGTGATTATGATTATAGTATTACATTACCGGCTGGTATGATTGTGGCTGGAAGTGGTGAACTGCAAAATGCGGATGAGGTATTAACAGAATTACAACGTAGTAGGCTTGCTGAAGCAGAAAAAAGCAATAAAACCATTTGGATTAGAACATTGGCTGAAATACAACAAGAGCCCATATTAAATGGTAATAAAACCTGGCATTTTAAAATGAAAAATACCCGTGATGTTGCTTTTGGCGCCTCAAAAGCTTATTTATGGGATGCAGCCAAAGTAAATTTACCTAGTGGCAAAAAATGTATGGCTATGTCGGTATATCCTGCAGAAAGTATGGGCGATAGTGCTTGGGGTAGAGCTACTGAATATCTAAAAAAATCAATTGAATATTTTTCAAAAAAATGGTTTGAATATCCTTATCCTATGGCTATTAACGAGGCAGGCATTGCTGGTGGAATGGAGTATCCCGGTATTGTATTTGACGGTATTGAGGATAAAGGAAAAGAACTTTATTGGGTAACTGCACATGAAATTGGCCATAACTGGTTCCCCATGATTGTTGGTTCAGATGAACGTCGCTATCCTTGGATGGATGAAGGCTTTAATACTTTTATTGATGTATATGCCAGCGATGTATTTAATAATGGCGAATATGCACCTAAAAGAGATGGTGAATATGCACCCGGAGGAGGCAATCCTGCCGATGAATTATTACCTTATTTATCTGATCCGAATGCGCCTTCTTTAATGACAAGAGCAGATGGTATACCTGAAAAGTACAGACATCCGATGGTTTATTTTAAACCGGCCTATGGATTGGTACTATTGCGCGAAGTGATTGTTGGCCATGAAAGGTTTGATGCGGCTTTCAAATATTATATTCATCAATGGGCATTTAAACATCCTGCCCCATATGATTTTTTTAATACTATGAATAACCAAACGGGTGAAGACTTATCATGGTTTTGGCGAGAGTGGTTTTTTGAAAATCAACCACTTGATCAAGCAATTGTAAATGCTGTATATACACATCAAAACCCCAAAAGCGGCATCGATATTACCATCGCAAATTTACAACCCATGGTAATGCCTATACCCCTACAAATTGAATATGAAGATGGTCAAATAACACAAATACAATTACCGGTAGAAACTTGGCTACAAGGTAATTTGCGCAAAGTACATTTGGCTACA
>JAGWPI010000278.1 GCA_028877005.1 Bacteroidota bacterium
AAAACAAAATGCCCCTTTCATTTCAAAAGGGGCATTGTTTATTTGTATAAATTGATTCAAATAATCATTTAAAAGAATCCCTAATTTTAAACTGAGTAGATGCCCATACAAAATATGGAAAATTAAATATGAACACATGCAACAGAATACTTTAGATTTGCAATCTTGATAAATTGAGGACATTATACTTATTTTTAATTGCATTTTAAGCAATCAACCCTATGGCGAGAATTATCAGTATTGCAAACCAAAAAGGAGGCGTAGGCAAAACTACTACTGCCATTAATTTGGCTGCTAGTTTTGCAGTGTTAGAATATAAAACATTATTAGTAGATGCCGACCCACAGGCCAATAGCACCACCGGAGTGGGTTTTGACTTACACAATATTACCAACAGCTTATATGATTGTATGGTGAATAATGCTACGGCGGAAGATGTGATTTTAAAAAGCGAAATGCCTTATTTAGATGTCATTCCCTCACACATCGACTTGGTAGGTGCAGAAATTGAAATGATAAATTATCCCAACAGAGAAAATGTATTAAAAACAGTTTTAGACCCCATAAAAGAAAAATACGATTTTATAGTAATAGACTGTTCACCATCCTTGGGATTAATAACGGTAAATTCATTAGTAGCCGCCGATAGTGTTGCCGTTCCGGTACAATGCGAATTTTTTGCACTAGAAGGATTGGGAAAACTTTTAAACACCGTAAAAATTGTTCAAAATAGATTAAACCCAAATCTGCAAATTGAAGGCATTTTAATGACTATGTATGATGGTCGGTTACGCTTATGTAATCAAGTAGTAAGCGAAGTAAGAAGGCATTTTGATGATTTGGTGTTTGCCACAATCATTCATAGAAACACTCGCTTAAGCGAAGCGCCAAGTGTAGGTAAACCGGTTATTCTGTACGATGCAGAAAGTAAAGGCTCAATTAATTATTTAAATTTAGCCAAAGAAATTTTACAAAAAAATGAAATGACTAATATGACGAATAAGGAAAGAATTATTGAATAATCCAGCAATTTGTTTAATACAACAATATTTACACCTTAGCATACAATTTTCATTATGAGTGCACCCAAACAAAATAAAGCATTACTAGGAAAGGGCATCCGCTCCTTACTTCAAAATATAGATGAAGATTTAAAAAACACCACCGGTCATCTTAAAAATCAAGTAGTTGAACAAGTAACCGGGGTAATGCGTGTACCTATTGATGATATACAAATAAATCCCAAACAACCAAGAAGAGATTTTGATGAAACTGCATTGCAAGAATTATCACTTTCAATTAAACTGCATGATATTATTCAACCATTAACTGTATCTAAATTAAGTAATGGTAAATACCAACTTATTGCTGGTGAAAGAAGATTTAGAGCCAGCAAGTTAGCCGGTTTAAAAGACGTTCCCGTATATATTAGACAGGCTAATGATACTGAATTGTTAGAATTAGCATTACTAGAAAATTTACAACGCGAAGATTTAAATGCCATTGAAATTGGATTGAGCTACAAACGTATGATGGAAGAATTAAATTATACCCAAGAACAAGTAGCAGAAAGAATGGGTAAAGAAAGGAGCACAATTACCAATTATATGCGTTTATTAAAATTGCCGCCTGATATTCAGTTGGCAGTTAGAAACGGCAAGCTAAGTATGGGTCATGCTAGGGCACTAATTAATATTGATAGCGTAGATAAACAACTATTTGTATTTAATGAAATAAAATCAAAAGAGTTAAGTGTAAGGCAAACTGAAGAATTAGTTCGCCAAATGTATAAAGCACAAAACAACCAAGCTGTTAAATCTTCCTCAAAAAACCAATTACCGCCTGCCTATAAAAAAATTGAAGATAATTTAGCTTCGCATTTTGGAACCAAAGTATCGCTGGTTCACCAAAAAACAGGAAAAGGAAGCATTACATTAGAATATTATTCGTTACAGGAATTGAATAAAATTTTAGAGCTTATGAATATAAGCGTTAGCTAAAAATGAAGGCAATTATTAC
>JAGWPI010000279.1 GCA_028877005.1 Bacteroidota bacterium
ACCAATTTCTCTAACCAAATTGTGGCTAATGTGGGCGATATGGAAAACAAAGGCGTGGAATTTACTATTAATGCAACGCCGGTTCGTACCAAAGATTTGGAATGGAATGTAGGCTTTAATATTACCTATAACGAAAATAAAATTACCAAACTTACTATTTCTGATGATCCCAATTATCCCGGCAATTTATATGGAGGTATTTCAGGTGGTACCGGTAATACCATCTTAATTAACTCAGTAGGTTATCCGCGTGGTTCATTTTATGTGTATAAGCAGATTTATGATAAAACCGGTAAACCTATTGAAAATTTATTTGCTGATTTAAACAGAGACGGCATTATTACCGCCAGCGATTTATACCGTTATAAATATGCCGACCCCCGTGTCTTCTTAGGATTTAATACCAATTTAAATTACAAAAAATGGAATGGTGGTTTTTCTATGCGTGCCAACTTGGGTAACTACTTATACAACAATGTTGCCTCTAGCACCGGTACTATGAAGAATATCTTAAATCCATTAGGTTATTTAAGCAATGGTTCTTCAGATGTGTTAAATACCAACTTCACCGGAAATGGAACCAACTATTATCTATCTGATTATTATGTGCAAAATGCCTCTTTCTTAAGAATGGATAATATTTTCTTAGGCTACAATTTTGGAAAAGTGTTTAATAATTCAGTGGGCTTGCGTTTAGGCGCCAGTGTACAGAATGTGTTTGTAATTACTGATTATAAAGGTACTGACCCGGAAATTAATGGTGGTATAGATAACAACTTTTATATCAGGCCCAGAACCTTTGTATTGAACCTGAATTTAGATTTTTAATCCATCTTCCATTTGCTACAATTTTAAAAAATAAGATATGAAAAATAATTTGCTTAAAATAACAATGGTGGCTTTACTGGCAGCAGGTGTAGTTATTTCCTGTACCAAAAAGTTAGACCTAACCCCCACCAATGGTATTACCGCCAATCAGGTGTTTAGTACCCCGCAGGGCTACATAGAAGCAGCTGCAAAAGTATACGGCAGTTTTGCATTAACCGGTAACCAAGGCCCTGCCGGTAGTGGCGATATTCAAGGTATTGATGAAGGTACTTCCGATTTCTTTAGGCTGTATTGGAATGCGCAGGAGTTAAGTACCGATGAAGCAGTTGTGGCTTGGGGCGATCCGGGTGTTCAAGATTTTCATTTAATGAACTGGACTGCCAATAACCCTATGTTACAAGGTTTGTATTATCGTTCTTTTTATCAAATAACACTTTGTAATAATTTCATTAACCAGGCTTCCGATGCTAATTTATCTGCCAGAGGTATTACCGGTAATGATGCAGATAATATTAAAAACTTTAGAACTGAGGCACGCTTTTTAAGGGCTTATCAGTATAGTGTGTTGATGGATTTATTTGGTAATCCGCCTTTTGCTACCGAAAAAGATGCCATTGGTTCTTTTCTGCCGAAACAAATCAGCAGGTCCGATTTATTTAATTATGTAGAGTCTGAACTAAAAGCCTGCGATTCAACCTTGCCACAAACCAATGTTTACGGAAGGGCCAACAAAGCCGCTGCTGAAGCACTATTGGCTCGTATTTACTTAAATGCACAAGTATATACCGGTACCCCTCGTTTTACCGATGCTATTACTTATGCCACTAAAGTAATTAATGCCGGTTATAGCTTGATGCCCGATTATCGTTGGTTAATGCGTGCAGATAATAACTTAAATACCAATGAATTTATCTTTACTATTAATTATGATGGATTAAAAACCCAAAACTATGGTGGGTCTACCTTTCTTTGTCATGGCTCACTTGGTGGCAGTATGAATGCAGGCGATTATGGTTTAGATGCTGCTTGGGCGGGTATGCGTACCACAAAAGCTTTTGTAAATTTATTTGCCGATCCTAGCGGCAATACCGATCAACGGGCTGAGTTTTATACCAATGGACAGAATTTAGATATTAACTCACTAACCACTTTTACGGATGGATATGCTATTCAAAAATTCATTAATAAAACAAGGCCAACCATTCCTAATGTCTTAACATCAGGCAACAATGGCTCCAATCCAACTTTTGCTGATGTAGATATTCCCTTATTTCGCCTGCCTGAAATGTATTTAATTTATGCAGAAGCCGTTTTACGGGGTGGCAATGGCGGTAGTTTGGCACAGGCTTTAATATACATCAATCAATTACGCACCCGTGCTTATGGAGGCAGTACAGCAGGTAACATTGGTATTAATGATTTAACACTGGATTTTATTTTAGCCGAGCGCTCTCGTGAACTGTATTGGGAAGGTTTTAGAAGAACCGATTTAATACGCTTTGGCAAGTTTACTACATCGGCATATGTATGGCCCTGGAAAGGCGGTGTGCCTACCGGTACTTCTGTTGGCGATTACAGAAATCTGTATCCTTTGCCTTCTTCAGATGTATCGTCTAATACCAATTTAACACAAAATCCGGGCTATTAATTTTTTAGGCTGCCTGCGTTCCACAAAATGTAGTCAGCTATATTAAAACATAGAAATTTATAGCACCATTTTTCTAAACAGAAAAGACATATTGTCAAACATTTTAAAACATATAAAAATGAAAACAGTACTTGCTAAACTCTTCCTCTTCGGTATAGCAATGGCATTATTTGCTTCTTGTAAAAAAGATGATGCCATTGATACCTTTCAGGGTGGCACAGCACCGGTGTTAACTGCATCGGTAACAGGCAACATACCATTGAGTTATGCTACTGCCAATAATACGGCATTAACACTCAACTGGACTAATCCAAACTATATGTTCACATCGGGTATTAGTTCGCAAAACGTATCTTACTTAATTGAAATAGATACTTCAGGGTCTAATTTCACCAATCCTAACCGTCAAACAGTATCCGTTAGCCCCGATTTAAGTATTACGTTTACACAAAGCCAGTTTAACGATTATTTATTAAATCAGTTAGGCCTTGCTCCGGGTGTGCAACACAATATTGAAATAAGGGTTACATCTTCCATTAACTCCGTAAAAGCAACCAACTTAATATCAAACGTATTAAAATTTACGGCTACACCTTATGCCATTCCACCAAAAGTACAACCACCGGCATCCGGACAATTATTTTTGATTGGTGGCGATCCTAAGTTAAATTCCTGGGGCAATCCGGTACCCACCCCGCAATTACAATTTACACAGGTAACACCCACCTTGTACACCATTACCGTGCAAATGAGTGGCGGCGATAATACAAGTGCCAACAACCAATATTTGTTTTTACCGGTAAACGGCGATTGGTCGCATAAATATGCTACTAAAGCTTCACTGAATCCTACAGAAACAGGGGGTGGCTTTGGGTTAGACTTTAGCGATAATTTCCCAGGTCCTACTCAACCCGGTACCTATACTATTACAGTTGATTTTCAAAAAGGAAAATATACTGTTGTAAAACAATAAATTAATTCAATAAAAATAGATGCCACAAGCCATCATTTTTTAAAATACAAAAATAAAAAATATATGAAATCCATTTTTAAACTCGGCATTATGGCTATGTTGCTGGCAGTTATTTTTACTGCTTGCGATAAGGTAGGAAGTTTGCCGGTATATGCCCCCGGTACACCGGTTACCTTAAGTGTATCGGCTACTACCATTGCCCCTGCTATAGCCGACTCTGATAAAGTTGTGCTTACATTAAACTGGACTAATCCCAAGTATTCTGTAGATACTTCTAATGTTAAGTTTATTGTTGAAATTGATTCCTCTGGCCGCAATTTTGCTAAAGAGGTAACCCGCATAGTAAATGTTACCCGCAGTTACTCATTTACTGCCAAGGATTTGAATAATATTTTGCTGGGTTTTGGCTTTGCTTACAATACCAAATATGCTATTGATTTAAGAATTACTTCTTCTTATGCCAACAATAATGAGCAATTAAAATCAAATGTGGTTACTGTTAACTTTACTACTTATAAAGTGCCGCCAAAAGTTACACCGCCTGCCTCACAAACACTTTTTTTGGTGGGCAGTGCAACTGCAGGCTCATGGGGTAATCCTGTTCCGGTACCGGCTCAGCAATTTAAAATGCTCGATTCTGTTACCTACCAAGGTAATTTCTATTTAAATGGGGGTGCTGAATATTTATTATTGCCCGTAAATGGCGATTGGAGCAATAAGTATTCTGTAGCCGATAAAACTGTTCCGGGCTTAAGTGCCGGTGGTAGTTTTGGTTTTAATTTAAGTGATAATATTCCCGGCCCGGCCAATACAGGTATTTATACCATTACTGTTGATTTTCAGCATGGTACTTTTACTGTAGTGCCTGTTCAACAATTTGGCTTATTATGGGTTCCCGGCGATTACCAAGGTTGGAATCCGGCTACTGCACCTAACCTCGGATCTCCTAAAAACGACGGTAATTATGATGGATACATCAATATTCCTTCCGGCGGTTCTTACCAGTTTAAACTAACCACTACACCTAATTGGAATAATGCATTAGGC
>JAGWPI010000280.1 GCA_028877005.1 Bacteroidota bacterium
CAGCAACGGTAGCTGCCGATGTATGAACGCGTCCCTGCGTTTCAGTAGCAGGTACCCTTTGCACACGGTGTACACCACTTTCAAATTTTAATGTACCATACACATCTTCTCCTGTTACTTCTACCACTACCTCTTTATAACCGCCGGCAGTACCTTCACTTTCACTTACAATGGCTGTTTTCCAGCCTTTTTTAGCACAATAGCGCAAATACATACCTAATAAATCACCGGCAAAAAGGCTAGCCTCATCACCTCCGGTACCCGCTCTTATTTCTAAAATAGCATTTTTATCATCTTGCGGATCTTTTGGAATTAGCAATTGTGTTAATGTCTTTTCTAAAAATTCTTTTCGCAATTCTAATTCCGGTAATTCCATTTTTGCCAGTTCTTTCATTTCCTCATCGCTACTATTCAAATTTTCTTTTACATACTGATAATCGTTCAACACTTTCTTATATTCTTCAAATGGTTGCACAATTTTCTCTAAGGCACGGTATTCCTTGCTAAGTTTTCCAAACTCTGCTTGATTATTGATAATCTCTGGGTTGGTTAGTGCAACGCCCACTTGATCAAATCTTGCTTTAATAGCTTCTAGTTTATCTAGCATATCCACAAAAAATTTTAAGTTGGCAAAAGTACTGTTTTGCAGCGAAGCTTTGTAGTAAGATTAAGTTTCCTTAATTTCAACAAACCCAAACTACTATACATGAGAATGTTAATACCCTTTTGGATACTGTTTTTTCCTATTGCACTTTATGCCCAAACTGCCGATATTTTAATTAAAAATGGCAAAATTATGAATGGCACAGGTAATGCCTGGTTTTATGGTGATGTGGCTGTAGTTCATAACAAAATTGTAGCTGTTGGCCATTTAGAACAATGGAAATCTTCACAAATTATTAATGCCGAAGGCATGATAGTAGCACCCGGTTTTATTGATGTGCATACACATATTGAGGGTAATGAAGCCCGAAACCCAACTGCAGATAATTTTATTTATGATGGAGTAACTACAGTAATAACCGGTAATTGTGGTCTTTCTAAGGTAGATATAGGCCAATATTTTAACTACTTAGATAGCTTGCATGTATCTATTAATATTGCTTCACTTATTGGACATAATGATATTCGTAAAGCAGTAATGGGTACGGTAAGGCGTGCACCTACATCCACCGAAATGCAGCAAATGGAGGCTATTATGAGAAAAGCCATGCAAGATGGGGCAGTAGGGTTATCTACCGGTTTAATTTATATTCCCGGCACATATGCCACCACCGATGAAGTGGTGGCATTAGCTAAAATTGCAGCAAGCTATCATGGCGTTTATGCAACACATATGCGTGATGAGGGTGATAGTGTAGTGCCCGCCATAAAAGAAGCATTATACATTGGTACTTCGGCCGGATTACCGATAGAAATTTCTCATTTTAAACTAAGTGGTCAGCAAAATTGGGGACGAAGCAATGAAACACTTGGATTAATTAAAGAAGCCAGAAAACAAGGTACAGATGTTACAATTGATCAATATCCTTACACTGCCAGTAGTACTAATTTAGGTACATTATTACCAGATTGGGTATTGGCCGATGGGGATGACTCTATTCATCTTCGCCTTAGTAATCCGGTAATGCGTTCTCAGGTAATTAATTATATGTTAAAGCGGTTAAGTAAACGAAAGTTAAAGCATTTTAGTTACACAATTGTTGCTAATTATACATTTGATACTACTTTAAATGGTAAAAGTATTGAAGAAATTAATTTACTAAAAGGCCGCAAACATTCTGCTCAGGCAGAAGCAGAAACAGTAATAGAAATGATTCAACATGGCGGTGCAGCAATGGTATTTCATGGTATGAGTGAAACGGATGTTCAATACATTATGCAATATCCTTATTGTATGTTTGGATGCGATGCAGGGATAAGGGTATTTGGCGAAGGAGTACCGCATCCACGAGGCTATGGCAGTAATGCTAAAATTTTAGGGAAATATGTTAGAGAAGAACAATTATTTACATTAGAGCAAGCTATTCGCAGAATGACTAGCTTACCTGCTCAAAAATTTCATTTACAAAACCGTGGCCTACTATTGCCGGGTTATGCAGCCGATATTGTAGTTTTTGATCCTAATACAGTAATGGATAAAGCAACTTATAATAAACCACATCAATATGCTGTAGGCTTTAAATATGTAATTGTTAACGGTGCTATAACCTTAAGTAACGGTGTACATACCGGCATTCGTAATGGAACAACATTGAAAAATGCCGATTTACTGTTGTAGTTTGTACACCCATTATTTTATCGAATTGTAATTTAATTATATGAAAATTTATTGCACACTATTTATTACTCTAATAATGCTAAGCGCCACTGCGCAACGTTATGAACGTATTACTCATAGAGCTATATTAGTAGATACCCATAATGATATTTTAAGTGCTTGCATTGAAAAAAAGGTATCATTAGATCAAGATTTAAGAGGCATAACTATGTCTGATTTAAATAGGTTTAAACAAGGTGGGGTAGATGTACAGTTTTTTTCTGTATGGTGCGATGGTAACCAACAAAACCCCTTTGATTTTGCTAATCGAGAAATGGATACATTATATGCGGTAGCTGCCCGAAACCCAGATAAAATAGTAATAGTTAAAAATTATAAGCAACTTATTCATACAATAAAAGTACATAAAATAGCCGCTTTATTTGGTGTAGAAGGCGGCCATATGATTGAAAATGATATGAATAAATTAGATAGTTTGTATAAACGTGGTGCACGTTATTTAACACTTACTTGGAATAATTCAAATGCATGGGCTACTTCCGCAATGGATGAAGCCAGTCTTGCCAATAGTCTATCAAAAAAAGGCCTAACTGAGTTTGGGAAAAAAATAGTACAACACATGAATGAATTAGGTATGATGATTGATATTTCACATGTTGGTGAACAAACGTTTTGGGATGTTATACATACAACAACGAAACCTGTTATTGCTTCACATAGCGATGTATATGCTATTTGTCCTGTTTTTAGAAATTTGAAAGATGAACAAATAAAAGCTATTGGAAAAAATGGCGGAGTTATTCAATTGAATTTTTATTCCGGATTTTTAGATAGCACATTTATGCAAAAACAGCATCAATTTAGTTTAAATCATCAAGCAGAACTAGATTCAATGAAGCAGGCAGGTACACAAGCAGAATATGCTTTAACTATTTTATTTCAAAAATATGCATCTGAAGTAGAAAGCTGGCGACCTCCCTTATCTCTTTTATTAAATCATCTGGATTATGTGGTACATCTAATTGGTGTTGACCATGTAGGAATTGGTTCTGATTTTGATGGCATTAATTCTGCCCCTCAACAATTAAATGATGTTACTGATTATGCCTTAATTACCAAAGGCCTATTGCAAAGAGGATACAATAAAAAAGAAATTGAAAAGATTTTAGGCGGTAATTTACTTAGGGTAATGCAGCAAAATGAAAATAATAATAAAAAATAATGTCATGAAACCTTTTCTGATTTTTTTGATGTTACCTTTTCAAATTTTTGCCCAAGATGCTTTTACAAATACGGATATTGTAAGATGGCAAAGAACTGCCAATCATGTAACTATAATTAGGGATAAATGGGGTATACCACATGTGTACGGAAAAACAGATGCTGATGCGGTCTTTGGTTTACTGTATGCACAATGTGAAGATGATTTTGAACGTGTTGAAATGAATTATATTGAAAAATTAGGTAGGATGGCCGAGGTAAAAGGTGAAAGTGCACTATACGATGATTTACTTATTCGCTTGCAAATTGACTCTGCCGATGCTCAAAAGGATTATGAAAATGCACCACAATGGCTAAAAAAATTATTAAATGCTTATGCTGATGGAATTAATTTTTATTTATATAAAAATCCGCAAGTAAAACCCAAATTGTTGTTTAACTTTAAGCCTTGGTATCCACTTTTATGGACAGATGGAAGTATTGGGGCTATTGATATTGGTGGTATTACAATACCAGAAATAAAAAATTTTTATGGAAAATTAAATCTGCCAATTACTGCCAATTATACTGAAAATAATCAACTCAATTCCGGCTCTAACGGATTTGCCTTTGCACCATCAAGAACAGCTTCAGGAAATACTATATTATACATTAATCCACATGTTACTTTTTATTTTAGACCTGAAGTGCAAGTAGTAAGCAATGAGGGTTTAAATGCTTATGGGGCAGTTACTTGGGGACAGTTTTTTGTATATCAGGGATTCAATGCCCATTGCGGCTGGATGCATACTTCCAGTTATGCTGATGTTGCAGATTTATATATAGAAAATATTAAGCAAATAGATGGGAACTATGTTTATGAATTTGAAAAAAAATGGTACCCTGTTAAGCAGAAAGAAATAACGCTTCATTATATCAATGCCAATGGAATGATTGCTGCTAAAAAATTCACTACCTATTTTACACAGCATGGTCCAATAATGGCACAACGTAACGGTAAATGGATATCCGTTAAAGCAATGAATCGTTCTATGAATAGCCTTATACAATCTTGGCAACGTACAAAAGCAGACGGATTTAACTCTTATAAAAAAATTATGGAATTATATGGTAATACTTCTAATAACACTGTTTTTGCAGATAACAAGGGTAATATAGCTTATTGGCATGGTAATTTTATACCTAAACGAGATACAAACTATAATTGGGCTTTACCGGTAGATGGAACAACTAGTGCTACTGAATGGAAGGGATTACACTCATTAGACGAAATTGTTCATATTTATAATCCTGCTTCAGGTTGGATTGAAAATTGTAACTCAACACCTTTTACCGTTTCAGGCAGTAGTAGCCCTTTGAAAAAAAATTATCCACATTACATGGCACCTGATGGACAGAATTTTAGAGGAATATTAGCCGTAAAATTATGGGAAAATGCCCATCAATTAACTATTGAAAAAGTTATACATATTGCTTATAACACGCACTTAAGTGCATTTGATGTTTTACTCCCTGCTTTATTAAAGGCCTATGATACCCATAAAGATACATACCCTCAATTGCAATTACCCATAACCCTTTTGCGTAGTTGGAACCACGATGCTTCTGCTACTTCAATTGCCACAACACTAGCTATTGAGTGGGCACAGAAGCTTTTGCCCGCCATAATGCGCAATAAGTCTGAAGATGATGAAGATGATCAAGTTCAAAAAACTGAGCATTTTGCACAGAAAGCAAATCCCGTTACATTATTAAATACACTAATGCAAGTAATAAAAGAATTGAATGAAAATTTTGGTACTTGGCAAGTTGCTTGGGGAGATGTGAATCGGTATCAACGTTTAACAGGTCATGTTAATGAAGAGTTTGATGATAGTAAACCTAGTTTACCTGTAGCATTTGCCGCTTCCACTTGGGGTTGTATTCCTTCATTTGTTAGTAGAACTTTTAATGGATCAAAGAAAAGGTATGGTTACAATGGCAATAGTTTTATTTGTGCAGTGGAATTTGGTAAAAGAATTAAAGCCAAATCATTGTTAACCGGTGGTGAAAGTGGTCATGCTTCTTCGTTACATTTTACTGATCAGGCTGCCATGTATACCAATGGTATTTTTAAAGATGTTTTATTTTATAAAGAAGATGTACTTCGGTATGCAGAAAAATCTTATCATCCCGGCAATTAAGTTTTAGTATTGTAGTAATTTTTCAATGGCAGTGGTCAAACGCGCTTGTGCTAAAAAATTTTGTTCTAATGCTAGGTTAAAAGGAATAGGTGTATCTAAACTAGCACAGCGCATTACGGGCGCATCTAAATGTTCAAAACAGTGTTCCGTAATCCAAGCACTTATTTCAGCGCCTATGCCACCTGTTAATGTGTCTTCATGCAATATCAATACTTTACCTGTATTAAGAACTGTATTACTTATGGCCTCATAATCAAGTGGTAATAACGTCCTTAAATCAACAATTTCAATTGATATATTGGGGTGTTGCTCAGCATATTGCAATGCCCAATGTACACCGGCACCGTATGTAATGATACTTATATCAGAGCCCGATTGTGCAACATGTGCTTTTCCAATTGGAATTTCGTAATAATTACTAGGTACATATCCGGTAATGCTTCTATACAATGCTTTATGTTCAAAAAATAAAACAGGATTAGGATCCTTAAATGCGGCAAGTAATAAACCCTTTGCATCAAAAGGCGTTGCCGGATAAACCACTTTTAAACCTGGTACATGTGTAAACCAAGCCTCAGTACTTTGTGAGTGAAATGGACCAGCGCCAACCCCAGCGCCAGTTGGCATTCGTACTACAACATCGGCATTTTGCCCCCAGCGATAATGAATTTTTGCTAAATTATTTACTATTTGATTAAAACCTACTGAAACAAAATCGGCAAACTGCATTTCTACCATGCTTTTAAAACCTTCTAAACTTAATCCTAAAGCGGTACCTATGATGGCACTTTCGCATAATGGCGTATTACGAACTCGTTGCTTGCCAAATTTTTCTACTAAACCCTCTGTAATTTTAAAAGCACCACCATATTCAGCAATATCCTGCCCCATTAACACAAGGTTTGGATAGTTTTGCATTGCCATATAAAGCGCCTCTTTTATGGCATCAATAATACGAGGAGGCTTTGCCGTAGATACATTGTTCCTTTCACTTTCATCAGGCTCAAGTATTATTGGCGAAGGCGCATATACGTCTGCTAATTCTTCTTCTGTGTTGGGAATGATGGCAGTGGCCTGAAATGCTATCTGTAATTCTTGCTCAATTTCCTTTTTTGTTTGTAATTTAATTTCGTCTATCGACTGGGCAGAGAGTACACCGGCATCTAATAAATATTCTTCATAATTTTTAATAGGGTCTTTTTCTCCCCAACTATCGAATAATTCGTGGGGTACATATTTAGTGCCACTTGCTTCTTCATGGCCGCGCATTCTAAATGTCATACATTCCACCAAATAAGGCTTTTGTTCGGTAATACAATATTCCCTAACACCGCGAATGGTGTCATATACTTCTAAAATATTATTGCCATCAATCTGAACTGCTTCCATGCCATAGCCAATAGCCTTATCTACTAAGTTTTTACAGCGGTATTGCTCATTTATGGGGGTGCTAAGTCCGTATCCGTTATTTTCTATTAAAAATATAACAGGTAGGTTCCATACAGCAGCTACATTTAAAGCTTCATGAAAATCACCTTCACTTGTACCCCCATCACCACTAAACGCTAAAGCTACTTTTTGTTTATGTTGAAGTTGATTGGCCAATGCAACACCATCTGCAACAGCTAGTTGAGGGCCTAAGTGCGAAATCATGCCACAAATAAAATGTTCTTTGCTGCCAAAATGAAAACTTCTTTCTCGTCCTTTTGAATATCCCTCTTTATTACCTTGCCATTGCATGAATAATTGATGTAATGGCATTTTTCGGGATGTAAATACCCCTAAATTTCTATGCAAAGGCATAATCCATTCATCTTGCTCTAAAGCCATTGTAGCGCCAACAGCAATAGCTTCCTGACCAATGCCGCTAAACCATTTGCTAATTTTACCTTGCCTTAGTAATAATAACATTTTTTCTTCTATCAATCTGGGTAACAACAAATGGTGATAAAGACTGATTAACTGTTCATCGGTAAGTGATTTTCTATTAAACTGCATGGCGGCAAGAAATTTTATACATCTAAATTACTTGATATTTTTTGTAGGTAGAACAATGTAAAAAAAAGTTCTAATTTTTCTTATTGTTTATAAAAAACCCCATACAAAAAGCATGGGGTTTAAGTGTATCATAAGTGCTGTTTATTTAACTTCTATTACTGGCCAAACGGCTAAGTAATTTTAATATTTCAATATATAACCATACAATGGTTACCAATAAACCAAATGCGCCATACCATTCCATAAATTTAGGTGCACCTTGTTCTGCGCCTCTTTCTATCATATCAAAATCTAACAGCAAATTCATAGCGGCAATGGCTACAACAAATAAACTAATACCAATTCCTAACATTCCCCCATTGGTAATACTCATAAAAGGCATATTTACACCAAATAGTCCAAGTATTAATGTTAGCCCATAAAAAATTGCAATTCCTAAGGTAGCAGTAAAAATAATGCTTCTTAATTTATCGGTTACTTTTATAATTCTAAAACTGTAAAGTAAAAACATAGCTAATGCAACACCAAAAGTTAAGCCAACAGCTTGCAATACTAAGTTGGGATAATTTTTGGCAAACATATCATTTATCATAGCTGAAATTGCGCCGATGAATAAACCTTCTAAAATGCCATAAGCGGGGGCAATATAACCTGCCCACATGGGTTTAAACATAATAGCAATAGCTGCAATTAAACCACCAAAAATACCTACCATCATTAAAGTGGTGGTAGTGCCGGGTTGTCCGCTTTGGTAGGTATGCCAAGTATAAAAAGCGCCGCCAATAACCATTAGCATTAAAAACCCAAATTTATTTAGTGTACCTCTAACGCTCATAATGCCTTGTGCATTAGCCTGAGCAGTAAGACTGTTATCAAAAATTTTTTC
>JAGWPI010000281.1 GCA_028877005.1 Bacteroidota bacterium
AAATCAATTACTGATCAGTATTATTTTATATTTAATACTGCCTATGATATAGCAAAAATTAGTACACAAATGTTCTTATCCAAGCAAAAATTAACCCTCCAAAGTTAGGAGGGTTTTGGTTTTTGATAGAGGATTAAGCGAGGGGGATAAAAACTAATATGTATATAGACTATAATATTTAATATTTCAACATGTTTGTTATTTCTGTAATTAACTCTGTTTTAGTAATTGGAATACCCATAATTTTATTGTAACCTTTAGCATCTACCATATAAACATCACGTAAAATTTTAATCAACTGTCCATTATTTATTTCGGGTACTAACACTTTTTTAAACCCCTTAATAATAGAACCAAGGTTTTTAGGGAAAGGCCGAACATAACGAAGATGTACATGGCTAACGGAATGGCCTTGTTGTTGAAGTTCTAAAACAGCACTTTTAATTGCCCCATAGGTAGACCCCCATCCAATAACCAGTATATCGCCTGTTTCAGGACCGCTGTCTAAATGTTGTAACGGAATATAATCAGCAATTTTGTCTACTTTATTTTGACGTGTTTTAACCATGTGCTGATGATTATCAGGATCATAACTCACATTACCGGTAATATCCTGCTTTTCTAAGCCTCCAATCCTATGTTCTAAACCTGCCGTACCGGGTATTGCCCATGGGCGAACTAATTTTTCGTTACGTAAATATGGTTGAAATTTTTCATCTGTATTGGTTTTAGCAGGTGCAAATGCAACTTCAATGGGTTGTAAATCGGCAGACTTTGGAAAACGCCAAGGCTCCGCACCATTAGCAATATACCCATCACTTAACAAAATTACAGGTGTCATATGTTGCACAGCAATTCTGCAGGCTTCATAAGCTACTTCAAAGCAATCACTAGGAGTTGCTGAAGCAATAATAGGCATTGGGCATTCGCCATTTCGTCCATAATAAGCTTGCATTAAATCACTTTGCTCTGTTTTGGTAGGTAATCCTGTTGAAGGCCCTCCACGTTGTATGTCTACTATTACTAAAGGAATTTCTAACATAACTGCCAACCCCATCGCCTCTGCTTTTAAAGCCATACCGGGACCTGAGGTGGTGGTAATGCCCAATGAGCCACCATAACTGGCACCTATACTAGAGCTAATGGCAGCAATTTCATCTTCCGCCTGAAAGGTTTTTACACCAAAACTTTTGTATTTGCTTAACTCATGCAAAATATCAGAGGCAGGTGTAATAGGATAAGATCCTAAAAATAGAGGCAATCCACTTTTTTGGCTGGCGGCAATAAGCCCATATGCCAATGCCTGATTACCCATGATGCTTCTATATGTTCCGGCAGGTAATTTTGCTTTTTCTACTTTATAACGCGTAGTAAATGTTTCAGTTGTATCGCCATAGTTGTACCCTGCTTGCAATACTTTGATATTACTTTGCAAAATACTTTCTTTATTACCAAATTTTTCTTTTAAAAAGGCAATGGTATTATCTAAAGTGCGATTATACATCCAATAAATAAATCCCAACACAAACATATTTTTGGCCCTATCGCGCTCTTTGGTTCCTAGGTCGGTAAAATCTTTTAACGCTTCTCTAGTTAGCTTAGTTACATCAATTTTAATAACTTCATAGCTATCTAAACTGCCGTCCTCAAGCGGATTTACACCTTCGGGGTAATTGGCTAATCGTAAATTTTTAGCATCAAATCCATCAATATTGGCTATAATTTTACCCCCGGGTTTTATACTTTTTAAATTTACTTTAAGTGCTGCGGCATTCATAGCCACTAATACATCTGCAATATCACCGGGTGTATATACTTTATTGGAGGAGAAATGTAGTTGATATCCACTTACACCTGGAAGTGTTCCAATTGGAGCCCTTATTTCAGCAGGAAAATCCGGGAAAGTAGCTAAATCAATTCCTAATAATGCGGTGTTATTGGTAAACTGTTGTCCTGTCAATTGCATCCCATCACCGCTGTCGCCTGCAAATTTGATTACTACATCTTGCAGTAATTGCTCATTTCTGTTCATTTTATAAAAAATTGGTTACGAAGTTACATATAATACACGTTCAAATTATGGCCGTTTTAGCCCAATTTAGAAACATTTTAAACATTTATTTCACATTCCGGTAGTAACTTGCACTTCCCCTGTAGAGCATAAATAAAAAATATGAAGCTAATTTCCCCCAAAAAGCATGTAATCGTGTGTTTGTTTATTTCCTCATTAATGATATCATTTGCATGTAATGAAAATAAAACAAATAGAAAACTAACATCAGTAGCTGCCATCATTCCCGAAATAACTTCACCAACTTTAAAAGACAGTTTAGCTATAAATAGTCAACCCATTGCCAGCTCACCAATTCAATATGATACCACAAAAAAATATATATATTTAACGTTTGATGATGGCCCTCAACACGGCACTACAGCCTGTGTTGAAACCATAAAAAAAGAACAAATTAAAGCTACTTTTTTTATGATTGGAAATCAGGTTAATGATGTTTTTTTAAAAAAACTGGTTACTTCCATTCGTAATGATTATCCACAAATATTATTAGCCAATCACAGCTATACGCATGCAAATAATAAATATGTATATTTTTATCATCATCCAAATATGGCTTTCAATGACTTTATGGAAGCACAAGAAACTATGCATGTACCATTCAAAATTATTCGCTTACCTGGTAATAGTGCATGGATTAATGCAGTTTCTATGAAGGCATCGCCTTTAGTAAAACCTGTTTGTAGCATGTTAGACAGTGTGGGCTATAATGTTATAGGTTGGGATGTAGAGTGGAGCTTTAATCACAAAAACGCAAATCCAATCCAAACGCCTGAAACTATGTTACAATTAGTAAATAATGCTTTTGAAAAAAATTATACCCACACAAAAAATCATTTGGTTATTTTAACACACGACCGCATGTTCCGGAATGCCAACTTCACAGATTCTTTGCAAAAATTCATTGGCTTATTGAAACAAAACCCGAACTATGTTTTTGAAACGGTAGATCATTACCCCAACCTTAAAAAACCATTATAGATTTAACGACTATTTTTATTTTAATGCAGTAACTTTACAGTATAAAAAATTTTGA